>JACQBK010000122.1 GCA_016194505.1 Ignavibacteriales bacterium
CGCCTGTTGCGATTGTCGCAGGCTCACCGTTTGCAGCAGCGTTGTATATCACTCCCGTCGTAGCGACGACAATGATATCGCCAGTATTGGCTTCTGTAATAGCACGGTTAATAGTTTTCTTAGGTCCAATTGTTGGCGGCGTAACCGTTGCCGATTGCCCGTCATAGCCATCAGAACCGATAGCACTGTTCACATACCAGGTTCTTTGCTGCGCGAATGCTGTAACACTGACAATCATAAGCACGAGCATCAGCAGAGACCCAAGCTTGAAAATGTTTCTTGTATTCATTTAATCCTCCGAATAGAGATTGTTTAAGAGATTACTTCGCATCAAACTTTTACATCCACGCAAATCCCGCATAACGGGATTTCGTCCCGACAAGAAAAGTCGGGATGAATAGGCAGCACAAAACGCCTCAACTTGAATTCATAACATTCTTCATTGGTGTAACTCCTTAGATTGTTGTAGTTTTGCGCGTGGACATTTTTTTTCAACTTTAAACGATGTTGCCGGGTACATAATAAATTTTAGCGAAACTGTTTTGCGTGGGTACGAAAATGATAGATGTGAAAACCCTCTCAGATTTCCACCTGCTTTATTTTTTTCACCGATATTTCTACCATTGTTTGGTGCAGTTTATGTGGAGCAAATATATGAACAATAAGAGTTGTTGTCAAGTGTTTTTTCAAGTAAAGGTGGTTTTTTTCCTTATATATGAGTCGGTTGCAGGTATTGAACGCCCCTTTGAATCATCTCTACCCTTGATTAACAATTATATAAGATTCCCTTTTCCGCAAAAAACGCTGTATTTACAACCTTTTGTGCAACCTTCCAAAGGTTTCCGCCTGAAGCGGACAAGTTCGTACGGGTCAAGATACTTAATAGCTTTGCAGTTGTCAAGCCCCTCCCGTCACTGCGTGCGGCAGGTCACGCAGGCATTGTAGGGGCACGTTGTTCCAACGGAATCCCTTGGGGACAACGTGCCCCTACAGTTATTCTGGCTGTCACGCCTGTCCCGCAACGCGGGAGTCCACACCGTGACAGCGATGTGGAAAAGGTCACGGTCCCGAAGGGATGCCTTTGGCAAATGGTCCGTAACATCCAAAGTGTACCTCAATTACCATATTCCGTATTGCACACCAAGGGAAAACTCCAGTTGCTTTTGATCCTTCACGCCAAGGGATTCATCACTCAAACTGGTTGTTTTGACGTAGGCATTCAGGAATCCATCTCTTACAAATTGATAACGGCCATAAAAACTGTACGATTGCTGTTCGCGCAACGGTCCATAAAGAAATGGCGGAGCAGGCAGCTCTTTTTCGTAATGATATGCGATGTCTTCGTATCCGCCTTTTCTGTAAACCTCGAACGACCCGCCGAATATCAACGAGCGAATCGGTTTGTAACTCAACTCCAAGAAAAAATTATCCGCGTTTTGACCGATCCAATGTCCGAGATCAAATCCGTTGTTCGAAAAGTTCGTTGCAGGAATTCTATGAGCGTACACCCACGGATTTAATCTGCTGTACTCAACAAGCAATTCTAAATTTTTTATGGGAACGTCATAGCTTTGCAATCCGACAGTGTAGGCTACTTCATTGATGGATTTCGTAGAAGATAAAATATTATCCGTGTTGAAATCATCTATGAATAATGAACCATACACATTGAGATTCCGAATGAGATTTATATCGGCATTGAAGAAAAACTGAGTGTTGTCTTTATCCCGATTGTAATGCTCAGCGGATTTAAAGAACATGATGGGAATAAGATAAATCAACAACGGACCTCTGTCGCTGTACACCACAGACTCTCCGAGAGAAATATCCAATCCGTTGATGACTGAAATTTCGATCTGATGCGCCGCCATATATTTCAGATGATCCACAGGGCGAAAATAATTCCTCAGCGCTGAAGAATTGGTCGGATAGGAACGGGTCGAATCGAGAAGATCGGAGTTGAGCTCGGCATGGAGGTAAATAAAATCCAGCCAGCTTGCAATCGGCACCCGCATTTTAAATTGCGGATACGACGGGGCTTTGTCGGAAAAAATAATATTTCCCCTTCTTCCCAATCCCCAAACATTTTGCATTTTCTCCAGCGAAAGTTGAAACTCCCCAAGCTGTACGGACAATTGCGCTTCGGTGGTGTTGTATTCGAGCACTTCATTGTCATTTTTTGTTGGAACAATGCCGGGCTCGGGAGTGTGTTGTTTTTTGAAGTTGATCGCGTTGCCTACTTCCCTGTTATCCACGAAATTAAAATAGAGCCCAATGTTATCGTACAGATACCCGTAGATTTTCAGTCCCTGGCTCCGCACCCGCACATAATCTTTTTCGATGTACGTTTGCGAAAGTTTCCCGTTGAAATCGAGATTGAGCATTCCTTTGGGCAACTCCGTTGAAACGAGATGCCACCGAATTTCCGTTGGTTCACGATCGCCTGCAAGAGAGGATAATTCGTAATGCAATTCCCCTTTGAGAAACTCATATGTTTC
>JACQBK010000021.1 GCA_016194505.1 Ignavibacteriales bacterium
GTACGATTACTGGACGCATGAACGATACGAGGGGGGAAAGAATGTTACCGTGGATGCGCCCATAGACCGGATACCGATGTTTGTGAAGGCGGGCGCAATTATTCCGACACAGCAGGTTGTGCAATACACGGACCAAGCCCCTATTGACCCGTTAACCCTTACAGTGTATCCCGCAAAAACCGGCAGTGCTGTTTATTATGAAGACGACGGGCATACGTTTGAATACGAACAGGGGGGATTTTTTAAGAGAACGATTGTGCAAACAGCCACGGAGCAATCCACAAAATTGATGATTGGGAAAGCGGCAGGAAGTTATACTCCGCCGGATCGTTCTCTTTTAGTCCAATTTGTTGATATGGGTGCAGAGCCTCGCAATATTCTTGTGAAAGGGAAAAAAGTTCCGAAGGTTGAACCATCGAAATTGCAATCTTTAAAGGAAGGATGGAGTTTTGATAGCTCGAATAAAATGGCGACGGTGAAGACCAGCGAACAAAAATCAGAAATTGTCATTGAAGTGCAAAAGTAACCAAGGGCTCTTTTTACAGTGAGGTGGTTGCCTTTAGTAAAATCTTCTTTTAAGTTCTTATGAGAGTTCTCTATTACAGTGGAAATGCATGAGAAAGATTTCTTTACGGTCGCAAGTTATTATCATCGTTATGATACTGACGGTGGGTCTTGTCGGAGCCACCATCTATATTACCGATGCCATGGGGAGCGCAAAAGAAAGCATTGTACGCCTGAATAGAAACAGGTTATCGTCACTGCATTACCAAGGAAGAACTTCAAAAAAGCCCCGATATACAGGCGGGATTTTATTCTTCACTGTGGAATAAAGAATTAGTCGGTGCGCCGCAGACCATCGGCGCGACAAGTTTTTACGATCGTTTTTTGCACTTGCTGCTTCAATCAGCATTAGAAGAGCAGCGGGAACAATGGACCCACCATGCGTCTGCGGGCGGGGATTTTATTATTGTCGTCAAGCCTGTGTACGCGCGGAATCGTTTGCTTGGCGTTGCCTGGGCAATTGATGATTTGGCGGAAGATTTTGCGGCGTCATGGCCCGCGGATGTTACGCCGCTTCTTCAGCTTGCCATTGTGTTTGGTATCGCGCTTGCGACGTTTTTTGTCATTCATCTTCGGCGAGAAGTGTACAGCATTCAGCGCGGGTTGGAAGCGATGAAAGGGGACATCTCAAAGCGTTTGCCGACATCTTCATCGGAGTTCGGATACATTGCATCCTCGATTAACGGCTTAGCGGATACCATTACGCGTCAGCAACAAGAGCGAGAGACCTTACAGACGGTCATTCAGCAGAAAGAGAAACTTGCTTCATTGGGGCAATTAATAGCCGGTGTGGCGCATGAGATTCGAACGCCGCTTGCAGCGATTAAAACCCGCGTCCAATTGTGGCAACGCTCCCGCATCAGAAAACGCTCCAACGTAACCCGTATGCCAAAGGGGATTGGACTGGAATCCATGACGTTAGTCTTGCAAGAGCTTAATCGGATAGAGAGTATTGTTCAAAAACTTTTGTTTTTTTCGAAACAACGAAAGCCGCGCTTGCGCACGGTAAATCTCCATGACATGCTCAACGCGGCGGTTGAAACGCTCCAGATTGAAATGAAAAAGCATCGAATCCGCATAACAAAGAAATTTGCATTAGACGATCCCGAAATTCTTCTTGATGAATCTGAAATGCGCGAAGTTATGTTAAATCTCCTTACAAACGCCATAGAAGCAATGCCAAAAGGGGGTCCCCTTGCCATTGAAACATCCAATCAGCCCCTTGATACAACGGTAAGTTTTTGTGTCAAAGATTCCGGTAAAGGAATCAAGCAAGAGATTGCGATGAAAATATTCGACCCTTTTTTTACTACGAAAGAAACAGGGACTGGCTTAGGTCTTTCCATTGCGTATGAGATTGTCCGGGCGCATAATGGAACTATCATATACGCCCAAGGTAAACACGGCGGGTCTCAATTTACAGTTACACTTCCTCGCAACGGAGCGCACCAGCTATGATGAAATCCCCAGCTTCTCAGAAGACGTATGCGCCATCAGCGTTGGTTGTTGATGATGAAAAATCGAGTCGTCTTAATATCAAGGATTTGCTTTCGTCTGAGGGATTTCATGTCGAAGAAGCGGATGATGGTCTTAGCGCGTTGGAATTTCTTAAACGAAAGTCGTTCGATGTTGTGCTCTTGGATATTCGCATGCCGAAAATGGATGGACTCACAGTCCTCAAACAAATGAAGAAACTGCAGCCCCAGTTGCCGGTTATTATGTTTACGGCATTTGGAACAAGCGAGCGGGCTATCGAAGCAATGAAAGTGGGAGCGTTTGATTATGTGACCAAACCCTTTGATGTGGAAGAGCTTCTTGCGGTTGTCCGCCGCGCTGTCGAATACAAACAGCTTTCGACGGAAGTAAAGATTTTACGCCAACGTCTTGCAGAAGTCGAAGCAGGTGATTTTCAGCCGGGCAGGTTTGTCAGCAATTCACCCGCAATGCAAAAAATATTTAAGACGATTGGTAAAGTTGCGCCGTCAGGTGCAACTGTGCTTATCGAAGGAGAAACGGGCACGGGCAAGGAGCTTATTGCTAATGCGATATGGTATCATTCAACGAGAAAGGAGCGCCCCTTTATTAAAGTGAATTGCGCAGCAATTCCGGAAGGGCTGCTTGAAAGTGAGTTGTTTGGGCACGAACGTGGAGCATTTACAGATGCCCATGCCCAGCGCAAAGGTCATTTTGAAATGGCGGATGGAGGCACGTTGTTTCTGGACGAAGTGGCTGAAATGAGCCCAAAATTACAATCAAAATTATTGCGTGTGCTTGAGCAAAATGAATTTAATCGGGTTGGCGGGAAAGAAACATTACATGTAGATGTGCGCATCATCGCTGCCACAAATCGTAGCTTGCGCGAAGAGATCAAAACGGGAAGATTTCGTAAAGATCTCTACTATCGGTTGCAGGTCATTTATCTTGTTGTTCCCCCTTTACGCGAACGGGTAGAAGATATTCCTCAGCTCGTCGAACACTTTCTAAAAAAGTATGGTCGAAAGCGAGATCTTATTCTTTCCAACGAAGCAATGCTTGCGTTACAGGAGTATAGCTGGCCCGGCAATGTTCGTGAACTTGAAAACGTCATTGAGCGCGCTACAGTATTGGTGCAGGGTAAGCTCATTACTTTAGAGTATTTATCCCTTCCCCGTAGTACTTTAGGCGTGATGGAAAAGACAGATTATCAAACCGGAGGAGGCTCAACGCTTCCGTTGCGAAAAATTCTTTCCGAGGTGGAGCGCGATGTGATTTTCAAAGCGCTACAACAAGCGAAGTGGAACAAAACGAAGGCGGCAAAGATATTGCAAATTGACAGGCGGGTATTGTTCGATAAAATTAAAGAATACGACCTCCAACCTTGAATCTGGGATATTCTACAAAAGACTTTCTCATTCTGAAACTTTTACCTCAACTGTGATTTTTTACCCCAGTATGTGACTTTTTTTCCCATTGAGTAAGCTTATCTGCTTAAAAATGAAGTATTTCTCATAATATTTTTGGCATACATTTTGACCCTTTCTAAGCAATTACTTACACCATTAGGTTAGTTGTTTATGAATACGGGTCAAATGTTGCTGGCAACGGGTGCATTGGTTCTTTTGGGAACCACCATTATCACTATTAACAGGATGTACAACAGCCAAGGGGACGTATTGAGACAAACGGAAATCGGTGTCTATGCAGTCTCTCTTGCAACCTCGATCATTGAGGAAGCCGGAGGCCAAAATTTCGATGAAGCAACGGTCAATGATGCGGTAACCTTAACAACGTCGCTGACGGCGGTCAATTCCTTGGGACCCGATGCCGGTGAAACGACAACCCCTGCTTCGGCAGACAAATTTGATGATTTCGATGATTACAATAATCTCACGATGGGAATGAAGATTGCCGGCGTTGATTCGTTTACCGTTAAAGCAAAAGTATATTATGTTGATGATGCCAACCCGACCATCGCTGTTGCAACGCGAACGTGGTTTAAGCGATTAGATGTCTCTGTCTATGCAACTGCAACAACCGACACAATAAAAATGTCGTACGTTTTCAGTTATTTTAATTTTAGGTGAGGTCATGGGATCGAGCTCTATGATGGATATTATCGGTTCGATGTTAGTTGCAGGCATCCTCTTCCTCATGGCATTGCGGCTTAATGCCGGAGCGAATGAAACCTCCGCCGTCTATAACTCGAGTTACATTTTGCAGAGAAACATGACAACGCTTGTTGGTATCGTTGAAGACGACTTCCGAAAAATTGGATATTGCAAAGATTGGCAAAAGATCCCCGACCCAAGTAAAGCGCTTCGTATTGCCGACTCAACGCGATTGCGCTTTTGGACGGATATCGGCAACGATGGTACGTTAGATAGTGTTACTTATTATCTTGGTCCTACAAGCGAGTTGACTGATTCACCAAATCCTCATGATCGTTATCTCTATCGTCAAGTCAATAACAATACACCGCAACCCATGAATTTAGGAGTCACTCAGTTTTCTCTTCGGTACTATGATGCGTTGAATACGTTGATTCCTTTTCCAATCTCCGATCCTCGTGGAGTATATTTTATGGAAATTTCGATGGCAATTGAAACGGCGTTTCCGTACAAGCAAGAGTATGTCAACGATCCGTCTGCCTATCAAGTATTTTTCAAGCAACTTCGACTTGTTACAAAAAATTTAAGGAATCGCTAACCCTATGGGACGCACATCCCTTATCATGGTCATTACTTTTAATTTGGTGTTTGCCACAATCGGCTTTAATTTATCGAAAGTTGCGGTGGACGCCTATGATAATTATGTTGACTATTATAATCGAACCGTTGCGCATCATATAGCAACAAGCGCCGCCAATATGGCTGCAACACAGATTACATTTAATCCCAATTGGCGTACGGGCTATCCCAATACAAGTTTTGCCGGCGGGACTTATAATGCATCTGTTTCGACTGTTGATTCAGGGAGAATTCAACTCGTTGTCAACGCTACCTATAATAACAAAACGGCTACCACTGTACTTCTTTTGGGGCTTACTAAATTTTCAAAGTTTGCTTATTATAGTAAAATCGAAGGAGCGATTTACTGGATTACCGGAGATACCGTCTTCGGACCTTTCCATACTCAACAAAAGATCAATGTTTCTGGCAGTCCGGTCTTTGTAGGCAAAGCGACATCAAAAAATGGAATTTTCCTCAGTCCGTCCAATTCAACGCCGAAATTTTTAGGAGGCTATCAAAGCGGGGTTGATATCAATCTTCCAACGGACTTTAGTGCGCTCAAAAGTTATGCGCAAAACGGAGGGAAGTATACGAACAACCAAGATATGTATTTAAAATTTAATCCAGACGGGACAGTAACATATCGGTTTGGATCATGGACTGCTCCACCCGCCTATACTGAATCTATAAGCGCCTTTGCGCCTAATGGCGTGTTGATGGTGGATAACGCCAACCTTCATATTAAAGGTCAAGTGAATGGTAAGTTGACAATTTCTGCAACGGGAAGTTCCGGGGCAGCAAAAGGGAATGTTTGGGTTGACTCCTCTGTTACGTATCAGACAAACCCTCTGCTGAATCCCTCATCAACAAACATGCTTGGCATAGTCTGCGATAATGATGTTATTGTTGCCGATAATAGCAATAATAATAACCCTGTGAACGGCGTGCAAATTCATGCTTCCCTCTTGAGCAAATCGGGAGGTCTAAAAGCAGAAAACTATAATACGAGACCCGTTGCCGGCACCCTGACACTCTTAGGCGGTGTGCAGCAGTATCAACGAGGTCCCGTTGGAACCTTCGGTGGCGGTGGTATTGTGTCAGGATTTAGAAAAAATTATCGGTATGATGAACGTCTTATGATTGATTCACCTCCATTGTATCCTACAACTGGAAGCTATGAAGTGCTTTCTTGGTATGAATAGCGGCAGTTGTAGAAAGGAGAATCCATGGAAAACTTTATGAAATATTTGCATCTTCGACGCGTCGCAGGGTTTTTTACCTTCGCGATTCTTTTAAATGTTATTACTGTTCATGTGCTTGTTGCGGGGGATACACCTCTCAAAACCGTACAGCAATTTAAGCAATCGTTGGATGAAAATGATCTTGTGGCAATGTGCGGGTTGATGACTGAAACTGATGGTTCCGAGCCGCTGAAACGTGCTCACTATGAGCAGATGCAACAATCTCTGGAGGGGTTGGTGAAGCTCTGGCAAGGGGTTAGTTTTTCCTACGGAGAGCCGGAAACAAATACCTCTCAAGAACCGAACCGTTCCATTGTGAAAGTAAGAGTTACTTCGCAAAATCAGGAAATACGTTTTACTCTCCTGAAATTTTCTGCAAGCTGGTATATTCTTGATATCGAGATTTTTTTTAAATGACAGTGTAGATTATTCTTCCAGCACATTCTAAAGAAAAATGTGGGATGCATTGCTTCATTCCACACGATGAAAGACTTCCGAACGCTACCAAAGCCGGAAGTCTTTTTTGTTTGAATACGCCCGATAATTTTTCTATATTTATCTATGGTACATTCAGAGCTTCTTCTCGTCCTTGATTTTGGAGGCCAATACACCCAACTTATCGCCCGCAGGGTGCGGGAGCTTGGCGTGTACTCCGAAATTCATCCCTTCAACATCTCCATCGAAAAAATCCAACAACTCAAGCCCATTGGCATTATACTTTCCGGTGGTCCATCCAGCGTTTATGATACCGGTGCTCCAAAGCCTTCTGAGAAGATTTATGAATTGGGCGTTCCGCTGTTAGGAATTTGCTACGGCTTACAGCTTATTGCTGATCAGTTGGGCGGCAAAGTTGACCCTTCGGCGCGGAAAGAGTTTGGCAAAGCTCTTTTAAAAGTAGATAAGAACGAAGACCTCCTGAATGGCTTGAACGGCTCCACCAGCGTTTGGATGAGTCACGGAGATTCGTTGAGCGAGCTTCCTCCCGGATTTGAGCCTATCGCTCATTCGGATAATTCGCCGATTTGCGCTGTCCGTAATACCGCCAAAAAAATATTCGGTGTGCAGTTCCATCCCGAAGTGGTGCATACGCCGGATGGGAAGAAAGTTTTTTCCAATTTCCTTTTCAAGGTATGCAAAGCAAAAGGGGACTGGACTTCGGCGCATTTTATCGAGCAATCTACGAGGGAAATAAAAGCGAAAGTCGGGTCGTCGCAGGTCTTGTGCGCGTTAAGCGGTGGAGTGGATTCCGCCGTAACCGCCGTTCTTTTACATCAGGCGATCGGAGGCCAGCTTCATTGCATTCATATCAATAACGGTTTGATGCGCAAAGGGGAGAGCGAACAAGTCGTTGAGACGTTCAAAAAAACCTTTAACATCAATTTAACGTATGTAGATGCGACGGACTTATTTCTTTCTCGGCTTGCAGGTGTAACGGACCCCGAACAGAAAAGAAAAATCATCGGCAACACGTTTATAGAAGTGTTTGAAGAAGAATCGAAAAAAATAAGCAGTAAGAGAACGTTCGAATTTCTTGCGCAAGGAACGCTGTACCCCGATGTGATTGAATCAACCTCGTTCAAGGGTCCGTCTGTTACCATAAAAACCCATCACAACGTCGGCGGCTTGCCGGAAAAAATGAATTTCAAGCTTATCGAGCCGTTCCGTGAGTTGTTCAAAGATGAAGTGAGAGAAGTCGGAAAAAAGCTCGGTCTGCCCGATGCGTTGATTGGGCGGCATCCATTCCCGGGACCGGGACTTGCCGTGCGTGTGCTTGGTGATATCACAAAAGAAAAATTAAATCTCTTGCGAGAGGCTGATGTGATTTTTATTGAAGAAATCAAAAAGGCGGGCTTGTATAACGAAATCTGGCAGGCGTTCGTCGTGCTGCTATCGATTCGCTCCGTTGGTGTGATGGGGGACGGAAGAACGTACGAAAGTACGGTTGCATTGCGCGCTGTTACAAGCGTTGATGGTATGACGGCTGACTGGGCGCGCATCTCACCGGATGTGCTTGCCATTGTCTCAAGCCGCATCACGAACGAACTGCGCGGCATTAACCGCGTTGTCTATGATATCAGCTCCAAGCCTCCGGCGACGATAGAGTGGGAGTAGGGCGATCTTGCAGATTTCAGAATGCAGATGTATTAGAGTATTAAGTAATTGAGTAGAAGCCATCTCAAAAATCTTGATCCGTCGTCATTGCGAGAAGTCCCGAAGGGACGACGAAGCCTGTCCGCCGGCAGGCGGGCAATCCCATCGTTCGAAAAGGATTAAAACGAGATTGTCCCGCTTTTGGGATTCCGTTCAACGTGCGGGATTCCATAAAACGGAACTTCGCAAAAAACGCTCGCATGACAATTTTATCTATATTTTCAGCAAGCTCCTAGTAAGTATCAAGTATAAATCCTGAATACTGGAAGCCGACAGCTGATTTCTGAACGCTGACAGCGAACACCATGATCGAACTCCGCAATGTCACAAAAAAATTTGGTAATTTTACCGCCGTTGATGGTATATCATTAACGGTTCAGAAAGGGGAGTTTTTTGGCTTCCTCGGTCCTAATGGCGCGGGTAAAACGACCACTATCAAAATGATGACGGGATTGTTCACCCCAACGCAAGGCGAGATCATCATCAATGGCTACGATATCGCTAAGAATCCGATAGAAGCAAAAATGACCGTGGCGTATGTTCCCGATCAGCCATTTTTGTATGATAAGCTGACCGGAAGGGAGTTTATGTATTTCGTCGGCGGTCTTTTTAAGATGGATAAAAAGAAACTGAAATTAAAAATTGATGAGTTAGTCGAGCATTTTGAAATCGGCGATTGGGTTGATAAACGAACGGAGGACTACTCTCAAGGTATGAGGCAAAGAACGACTATCGCTGCAGCGTTGGTACATGAGCCTCTTTCAATCATTATTGACGAGCCAATGATTGGACTTGATCCCCGTAGCGCAAAAATTGTCCGCGAAACCTTGAGGAAAAAAGCACAGGAAGGCGTCAGCGTTTTTATGTCCACCCATAGCCTGCCCATTGCCGAAGAGCTTTGTACCCGTATCGGCATTATTCATAACGGTAAACTCGCGTTCGTAGGCACACAAGAACATCTCGAATTACACAAACAACAATACGACGGCAAATTTGAATCGGTGTTCCTTGAGCTGACAAAATAACAATGCTTGTTCTTCTCCACATACTGAAGTTCAAGTTTATTTCATTTATTAAAACCACGTTTGATTTTCGTTTTGTAACGATTGTGCGCGGTCTGGGGTCGTTGTTGGTGTTCGGCGGGTTTTCCATCGTTGCGTATTTTCTTTCGTACGAGATAACAAAGTTCGTTCTCGAACAATCCCGTACGGGTCTCTTCCTGTATCATCGCTTTATCTCCATGCTGCTTTTCGTATTTTTCATGTCGGTGAATATGGGGAATATTATCGTTTCATATTCAACTCTTTATAAATCAAGCGAAGTGAACTACCTCTTCACCAAGCCTGTTTCATTCACCGGTATTTTCGTTCTCAAATTCTTGGACAATTTTCTCTATAGCTCCACAACGCTCTTTTTGGTTGCCTTCATGGTGCTGTTGGGATATGGAACGTACTTCGGGTATCCGTGGTATACATTTCTTGGTGTACTGGTATTCGTGTTGGTCCCGTTCATGTTTCTTTCGGCATGCCTTGCAGTATTGGTGCTGATGTCGTTAATGAAAATTGCAAGCCGGTGGGGATTTCGGCGCGTGATGATGGGATTGGCGGGAATGTACTTTGCGCTTGTATTTTTCTTTTTCAAATTTTCCAATCCCATTAAGCTTGTTACTCAGGTCAATAAATATTATCCGAATGTGGATAATTATTTTTCCCAGTTCGATCCCGGGTTTGTAAAATACCTTCCTAACAACTGGGTAGCGGATTTTTTATTTTTTATGGCGCGCGGCGAAGTGAAATTTGCCCTTCCGTATGCCGCCATATTGATTCTCGTAACGCTTGCCATGTTTGTAATATGCATGCTCGTTGCGTATAGGTTTTATTATAGAAGCTGGCTCGTCACCTTTGAGTTTCAAGCGCAAAGTAACTCTCTCCAAGCCGGACGGCGAATGAAAATGTTTGACTTTCGGAAAGAATCCATCCTTCCTCCGCAAATGGAATCGTTACTGAAGAAGGAATATTTCCAATTTTTCCGCGAGCCGAGCCAATGGATTCATCTTGGATTGATGACGGTGCTGGTTGGCGTCTTCGTTTTAAGTGTGCGGAACTTGAACTTGGGTCTGCGCGTTACGAATGTGCAAACGCTCACCTATCTTGTTCTCTACGCATTCGGGGGATTCCTTACGTGCTCGCTGGCGTTGCGGTTTGTGTTCCCGTTCATCAGCCTTGAAGGCAAAGCGCTTTGGTCGCAAATCAGCGCACCGCTTGATTTGAAGAAGGCATACTTTACCAAATTTATCATTGGTTTATCTCTCATACTGGCGCTTGCGGTGATTGTCGCAATTTCCTCCAACGTGCCGTTTGTGAGGCTATCGCAACGGCGACCATTATTGCTATGGTTCGGTATTTTTAGCGCGTTTTGGACTTCACTGACGCTTGTTACGCTTAACCTCGGTTTCGGCGGATATTTTGCCAATTATCAAGAGAAAAATCCTATCCGTGTCGCTTCCTCTCAGGGAGCAACACTTACCTTTTTGTTTTCGCTTGTGTATCTCATTGTGCTCGTATCAATTATCATTCTCCCTCTCTTACAGTATTTCAACTCCCTTTTTATTTTCAGCCAATTTGATCCCCGTGTATTAGTTATTCCGGGAACTATCTTTGGTGTCGTCTCTGCCGCATTGACCGCCTTTGCAGGGGTAGTTGGTCTTCGCTCCCTCCAACGAGATTTTTAATTGCAATTCAAGAAGTCAATTTCTATCTTGCTTGTATGATTGACGAACCGACACTGGCGCAATGGCTCGAGCAAGCCCGCTCGTTCGTAGATGAGCGGAAGTATCTCCACGCGCTTCAAGTGTACCGCAAGATTACGAGCAACGCGCCCTCTCTCGATATTGCGTGGGTGGAGCTTGCGTATGTCCATTACGAATTAAAGCAATACGACGCAGCAGAAAAAACGCTCCTGAAAGCGCTTTCGACAAGCAAAGAACCGCAGGAGATTTTATTTCTCGTCGGTAATTTGTATTTGAAGCTTAATCAACACAATAAAGCGATAACGTATTACAAAAAGCTTTTAATGCACGAGCTATCATTATCGAAAGATTTGCGCGCACATCTGAATTTTAATATTGCTCTCGCCTATTACCATAGGGAGAACGTCCGCCTTTCCGAGCAGCATTTTCGGAAGACGCTCAAGATTGATCCGCATTTTCCAAAGATCAATGAATCGTTAGGAGAGCTCTTGCTGCGCCGCGGCTTGTTCTCGGAAGCGATCCAATATTTGAAGGAAGCAATAAAGGTCGAGCCGTATAGCTGGATTGGTCATTACCTGTTAGGCATGGCGCATACAAAGGTGTATGATTGGCGTAAGGCGTATGATGAATTCGTCGTTGCCATCGAAATGGATCCGAACGAGCCTCGCGCGTGGCAAATGTGCGGCGAGGTGCTGGTGTCGCTCCAACAGCTTGATGAAGCCGAGCAGTATTTACGAAAAGCGCTGGAATTGAATCCTCATTGTACCGATGCCGTTGTTGATGTTGGGTATTTGTTTTTAAAGCGCGGTGATTACCAGCATGCGCGCGAATTTTTCGAGCGCGCACTGGAAATGGAACCCCATCACCCGAAAGCGTTGCAGGGCACGCGGGAGTTAACGCTTTCCTCAAAATCTCACTCTTGATGTTCTGATGTCTCTCCGTAAAGCATTATGGTTTTCCATCCTTATTTTTTTTGTAGGGATTTCCTTTTCTTCTCTAACGTTTTGTTTGCCTGCCGTTGATGATAGTGTTGCATTTCGGCAAGAGGTCGAGCAGATGTTCCGGGATGCGACTGCGCAATTCAAATCCGGAAAATATGATCGTGCAGCCGATTTGTTTTCTACCATCGTCAATCAATATCCCGAAAGCCACCGCGTTACCGGCGCATATATCATGGCGGCGAAGGCATACTATCATACCGGCGACTATAAAATTTCGACAACGCTGCTAAAAAATCTGCTTGCCCGTTACCCACGTTCCGCTTACGCGGATGATGCGCATTATACATTGGGGCTGACGTACTATCACGCGAACCATTACTATGAAGCTGCTGCTGAGTTTTTGGACGTGCGGCAGGAATCCAGCGACTCAAAACTGACACAACGTGCAGAAGAGCTTTTGACGGTTATCGCTTCTTCTCAATTGAGCCTTCCTCAGTTGAAACAATTGCTCAATGAAGCGAAAGTAAGCCCTCTGAAGATGATGTTGAGCGTTCATCTTGCGGAAAAAATATGGAATACCGGCGATGTCAACGGAGCGCAGACATTGCTTCGCCCTATCGCCGCCCTGAAAAACGGTACGCCCGTGGTCCTTGAAGCGGTTGCTCTCTTGCGCCGCATAGAACAAAGCGGCGTGGTGAAAGTGGGCGTCGTTCTTCCCTTGATGCAGAAAACGGAACAATCTGCCGTTGAGGGATTGGGAAATGAGTTATTGGATGGAATGCGGTTCGCCGTGGATGACTACAACAAAGAGGCGATGCCGAAAGTCAATCTTGAAATACGCGATTCGGAGCGGGACGCTGGCGTTGCGACGCGGCAAGTTTCCGAATTAACACAGGATGATCAGATTGTAGCGATCGTGGGCCCGGTGTTTAGCCATGAAGTATTCGCAAGCGCACCGATTGCCAACAAGAGGGGAACGCCGCTTATGACACCGACTGCCACCTCTGATGGGTTGGCAGGTGTTGGTGAATATATTTTCCAAGCGAACCCGGATTTCAGCACGCGCGCCCGCGCGATGGCGCAGTATGCGTATCAAACACTTGGCGCGCGAACATTTGCCGTTCTTTCGCCTACCGATACAGCCGGCAAGATCATGGCTCAAGCGTTTCAAGATGAAGTGAAAAAACTTGGCGGCGAGATGATAGACGTGCAATGGTACGAGCCGGGACAAACGGATTTGCACAGCCAGTTTGTGCCTATGCGGATAAAAGCGTTGCAGATGGCTGAGCCGATTGTTATAAATTTTGGCCCAAAGCTTATGAAAGCTCCCGAGTTGAAAAAAATGGCAATCTGGGGCGTGCCTCAAAGCCTCTTAGATTCATTGACAGCGACCAACAGTTCGGTCTCCGTCGAATTCCTTTTTGGCGGACAGGGCAGACTCATTGCAGATTCGTTGAAGATTCCAACCCAGCGTATCCGCGCAAAATATGACAGTTTGGGGTTTCCCGTTACGAACATTGATGCGATGTTTTTCCCTATTGCAGGTTCCGAGGAAATAAGTACTGTCGCTTCCCAGTTGAGGTACTTTAATTTCCAGACGCAGATGCTCGGGACGGGAAATTGGAACGACCTGAGCGAGCTTGAGCAAAACCGTACTTACACTAATGGCATCATTTTTTCAAGCGATGCGTATTGGGAAGCAACGGATCAGTTGTATCAAAATTTTGCAAGCAGATTTGAGACGGCGTACAACAAAAAGCCGACCCGCAATACGCTCTTCGGTTACGACGCAATGAAATTGTTGCTGAAGGTTATAAAACAGGGCGCAACGCGGCGGGCTGAAATCGCCTCGGCGTTGAGCACCGTGCGTAATTTTATCGGTGTGCATTCTAAAATTTCCTTCGGCAATTCCCGCGTGAATTCATTCCTTACATTGATGCAATTTAAAAGCCGTGCGTTGAAGAAAATCGCCGAGATTGATGTTGAGAGAAAAGACATTACTACTATCGGTCAATAATCGTGTCCGGAAAGAAAAACAACCAGCACCGTGTTTTCGAGCCTGCGTATTACCACACGACCATCAAACAATGGCCCGAATCGGAACGCCCGCGCGAAAAGCTCCTTCAATACGGCTCCGCAGCGTTAAGTGAAGCGGAGCTTATTGCAATACTGATTAGAACCGGCTCAAAAGGCGCAACGGCGGTTGATCTGGCAAAGAAATTATTATCCGATGGGCGTACGTTACGAGATATTGCGCAGATGTCCGTTCATGATTTGGAGAGCCTCGGCATTGGCAGAGTGCGGGCAACAAGCATTGTCGCCGCTTTTGAATTAACGCGCCGACTTCCCCTCGATGATGGCGCTAAACCAATGTTCCGCACGCCGGAGGATGTTGCCAACCGCTACATCCCCAAACTGCGCGATTTGAAGCATGAGGAATTTTGGTCTCTCTTGCTCAGTGCGTCGAATCGACTTATCAGTGAAGTCAAAATTTCAAGCGGTATACTGAATTCCTCGCTTGTTCATCCAAGGGAGTGTTTTCATCATGCAATCAAAGAAAAAGCCGCGTGCGTGATTTTCATTCATAACCATCCGAGCGGCAACCCCGAGCCAAGCCCGGAAGATATAACGATTACAAAACAGCTTGTCGAAGCGGGGAACATTCTGGGTATTCCGGTGCATGACCACATCATTGTTGCCGGAGGAAAATTTACAAGTTTCGCCGAAAAGGGGCTTATGAAATGATCCAAACATTTGCGCTGAAAAAACAATATGATACAAAAGAAGCGGTAAAAGAACTAAGTCTTACCGTGCGTGAAGGAGAAATATTCGGTTTTCTGGGACCTAACGGCGCGGGAAAATCCACGACCGTAAAAATGCTGACCGGAATGATTTTTCCGACAAACGGAACTGCAACTGTCGCGGGCTTCGATATTTTGAAAGACCCCGTCGAAGTCAAGCGACGAATCGGTTATGTGCCGGAGTCCGGCGCGCTGTTTGAAACGTTAACCGGATGGGAGTATTTACAGCTTATTGCGGACTTGCACCATTTGGAACGAGCAATGGCATCCAAGCGGATTGAAGAATTTTTGACGCTCTTCGGATTATGGGAGGAGAAGGGGATGAGGCTTCAGCAGTACTCCAAAGGAATGAAACAGAAAATTTTGATATCCGCCGCGCTTATTCATAACCCGCCCGTTCTTTTTCTCGATGAGCCTCTGAATGGGCTGGACGCGAACGCCGCATTGGTCTTCAAAGAGCTTCTTAAGAAATTTTCGCAGCAAAATAAAACGATTTTTTTTACATCCCACATTTTGGATGTCGTGGAAAAGATTTGTACGCGTATTGCCATCATCAATGAGGGCGCTATTATTGCGGAAGGCACATCGGCAGATATTGCTCACTCCACCGGGCAAAAATCGTTAGAAGAAGCCTTCAGCAAATTGACTGGCGTGAGGGATGCACGCGAATCCGCTCAAGATTTTTTGGAAGCATTGGGAAGCTAATGGCACAAAAATTTTTTGAACTGATCGGTGTTGATTTTGTGCAGTGGAAAGCCCTCATGAAGCACTCATTTCGTCTCGCCAATCGGCAAACGTTATTAACCTCGACCTCGTCTCACCAGTCGCAAAAAGGAATAAATTACGCCCTTTATCTCTCGCTCTTTCTTTACTTGATTTTTGGGTTTGTGTTAATCGGTTTTCTAAGAATTCCTAATCCCTTTTGGTCCTCCCTGTTTATTTTGTCGTCTATTGGTGTTATGATTGGCTCGATGATGCTTATTGAGTTCGGCAGTATCATTGTCGCTCCTGAAGATTACCATATCTTTAGTGTTCAGCCTGTCTCATCAAGGACATATTTTGTGTCCAAGATGAGCTTTACGCTTATTTACGTTTCTCTTAGTGCCGCCGCTCTCGGTTTGCCATCGGTGATAGGATATGGCTATGCGAATCATATTCGCCTTAAAGAGTTCGCCGTTGAACCTGCGTTATTCGTGGCGGCCCTTGCCGCTCTCGTTATGTGGAGTCTCACAATAGCGATGTCCATGATTCTGCTCTACACATATGTGCTTCGTTATGTCAACTACCGCCGATTGAAAAACGCTTTATCCTATCTTCAGTTGGTCATGTCGTTTATGATTTATGGCGGTTATATGATATTTCCTGTGGTGATTGAAAAAACCGGTGGAGCTCTCCCCGTAATAAAGCCCTGGTGGGTGTTTTTGATCCCTGTAAGCTGGTATAGCTCGCTCTTGGGAATCGCCAACGGCTCCGCTGATGCCGCTACTATCGTTGCCGCCTTTGTCGGGGTATTGTTCTTCGCGGGAGTGATTCCGCTTGCCGTTTCCAAAATATCGTTGGGGTACGCTCAAAGCCTCTCGGAGGGGCTGTCAGCTCAAGAGGAAACAAAGTTCACATCCTCAAGAGAGGCTACGTCCCATTTCGATTTTATGAAACATCCTGAAGACAGGGTTGTTGCCAAACTCATTTGGAATCAATTTAAATATGACACAAAGTTCAGGCTTGCCGTTATGGGCATTATCCCTATAACAGCTCTCTATCTTTTTATGGGTTTAAGCAAAGGGGAAGGGTTGTTCAATCCTTTTAACCCCTCATGGGAATCTATGGGACAGTCTGCGCTTCTGTACGTTGCCATTGTTTTATTCCCGGTGATGATTAAAGAATCCGCTACAAAATCGGATTCCTACGTCGCCTCGTGGATGTTCTTTGTTTCTCCCGCAAACAAAACACGGCTTGTTCTTTCACTCAAGAAAGCGTTATTGTATTATTTTGTCATTCCTTATCTTTTAATCTTGGGAGTTATTTTTTCGTATTATTTTCGCAGCGTACTCCATGCCGCAATGCATGCGGTGATTCTTGTGTTGTTGAGTCAGCTTCTGCTTCAGCTCCTTTTTCTCCCTAATCCGCAGCTACCGTTCTCTGCGCCGCGGAATGTCGGAGAGCGCATCACATTGCTTGGGATTACGGTCATTATTGCTCCTATCCTTTTACTGGGAGGGGTTGTCTTGTTATCACTCTTTGTGTATCAAAATGCAGGAACGTATTTGACTGCAGTAGTGATACTTGCAATAATGGTGTGGTTTATGGAGAAATTACTAAAAAAACGAATTTCCCGAAAAATGGAACAAATAGAGTTTTTAGGTTAAGATAGCAAGAATCATTTGCGGGAAATTGGTTAATTTTTTGTTACTTTTTCGCGGCAAACAATTTTTATCTTGACTTTATTTCAGCTAATCTGTATCATTCTAATAGATTAGGTTTAAAGTCTAATCCCGATTCAGAAATTAACAGGAGAAGTTCTCATGAAGAAATCATTTGTTGGTCTTGTGGTTGCGGGCGCTTTGCTTGCTTCGGTTGTTGCAGGCTGCTCCAACAAGCCAAATGCAGAGGAATTAAAAAAATTGGAAGATTTAAAAGCGGAAGTCGCCTCTCTGGAAAAAGCCGTTTCTGCTAAGGAGTCCGAGAAAGCCGCACTGCAAAAAGCCATTGCCGATAAGGCTGGTCAATTGACTCAGTGCGAAAAAGACAAAGCGCTCGTCCAAGAGCGCGTTAAAGGAATGTAACTCTGACCCCATAGCAAGGAGAATATGACAATGAAATTTTTCAGCCGTTTAAGCCTTATCACTGTGTTGCTCGTTGCGAGCTTGGCAGTTGTTATGGCGCAGGAAATGACAAAAGACGAGTGGCAAAAGCAGATGACTGAATATACCGCCAAGCAGGCGGATTTAAAGTCCAAGTTGAACACCCTTCAAGGGGAAATTGATGCCTTGAAAAAACAAGACGCCGATAAAGCTGCCGCTCTTAAGAAATGCAACGATGAGCTGATGGCGTTAGTCGGGGCGGATGCCGCTTCCGATCGCGCCTTTGCCGCACAGCTTGACCAGATTGATGCGAAAATCAACGAGCTTTCCAAACTTTCGAATCAAGATTTATGGGCACGCAAATCCGAATTGGATGATGTGCAAAAAATGCTTGATGCGGTCAAGAAAAACAAATTGAGCGCATTGCCAAAGTATTATGATCGCATCAAAGAACAGCAAAACCGGCTCGATGCCTTGAGGAAGACCGTGGATAACGTGCAAATGTCTATGACCTACACGGTCGGTACATGGGCAAAGGATAGAGATTGCCTCTGGAACATCGCCAAAAAGCCAAAGATTTATGATAATGCTTTCTTATGGCCCAAGATTTGGCAGGGAAACCGAGACCAAATCAAAAATCCGGACGTGATTAAAAAAGGACAGGTGTTGAAGATTCCGGCGAAAGCAGATTTGACGAAAGAAGAAAAAGCCGCGGTGCGTTCGTACTGGCAGCGAAAACAATCAGCCGCGCCGGCTGGTAAATAACAGGAGGATAGCTCCCAACGTTCTCTTTTGTTGATCATCATTTCTTATTTGTTAGAACGCCCTCACCGCATTCGTATGCGGTTCTGAGGGCGTTTCGTTTTTTTTAATCTTACTTTAGGAGGATTACCGTTTGGTTGAACGAAGGGTGCAGCTTGCAGGAATAGACACAGTGCAGTTGTTAGGATTCAATGATGCCAATCTTCAAATGGTCGAAGACCGCTTCGATGCGACAATTACCGTCCGTGGCGACCAGATTACGCTGCGCGGTTCGCAAAGTGATACTGCCAAAATAGAAAAAATCTTCAAGGAGCTGATTTATATTCTTAACAAAAATGGAAACCTTGCTCCGAGCGATGTTGAAATGGTGATTGATCTTGTTTCGGTGAACGGTTCGACACCGGAACTGCCGCGAGATTCATCCGAAGATGCAGATTATGCGATATTGTACACGAAGGTTGGAATCATTAAAGCCCGCACGTCCGGTCAAAAGGCATACATCCAGCAAGTAAGAAAAAACGATATCGTGTTTGCGATCGGTCCGGCAGGCACAGGCAAAACGTATCTTGCTGTCGCGATGGCAGTCGCCGCGCTTAAGAACCGGGATGTAACGAAAATTGTGTTGGCACGGCCCGCTGTGGAAGCGGGCGAAAACTTAGGATTTCTCCCCGGCGACTTACAGGAAAAAGTTGACCCGTATCTTCGCCCACTCTATGATGCGCTTGATGACATGCTCACCGCCGAGAAGCTCAAGAGCTATATGGAAAAGCGTATTATTGAGATTGTGCCGCTGGCGTATATGCGGGGAAGAACATTGCACAACGCTTTTGTTATTCTGGATGAAGCGCAAAATGCCTCTGCAATGCAGATGAAGATGTTCCTGACGCGGCTTGGGGCGCATTCACGCGCCATTATCACAGGCGATATAACGCAGATTGACTTGCCGCAGAATACGATTTCCGGCTTGGTGCAAATTCGAGATGTGCTGAAATCCATCCAGGGCGTAGCATTTACATATCTGGATGTGAACGACGTCGTTCGCCACCGCTTGGTGAAAGATATTATTGACGCGTACGAGAAGTATAATTCGAAAGTAAATGGGGCGTCAAGAAGTAA
The DNA here is from genome assembly GCA_016194505.1 of Ignavibacteriales bacterium. Classification (GTDB taxonomy): domain Bacteria; phylum Bacteroidota; class Ignavibacteria; order UBA10030; family UBA10030; genus JACQBK01. The sequence goes on from JACQBK010000021.1 coordinate 19,335, forward strand.
GGAGTAGGCTCGTTTTTTTGTCCCCCTTAACAAAGGGGGACAAAAAAACTCCGAAAATTGTAGTGGTGAGTTTGAAACCCGCCACTACAAGGGTTTCAACAGAGAAATCACTAAGCTTTTTTTCTCTCCTTTTTCTTCCCCTCATTCCAAATTGCATCCATCTCTTCAAGCGAGGAGTGTTCGATCTTTTTACCCTGCCGTTTCAACTCCTGTTCGATGTGTTGAAAGCGTTTGGCAAATTTTTTCGTCGCTTTCCGCAGGGCATTCTCAGAGTTGATATTAAGAAAGCGCGCATAGTTGGTCAGTGCAAAGAGGAGATCGCCGAACTCTTCTTCCACTTCGGCATGGGAGCCGGATTTTTCGGCATTATGGACTTCTTCTATTTCTTCCTTCACTTTGTTCCAGACATCGTCTTTGTGTTTCCAATCGAACCCTACTTTCGCGGCTTTTTCCTGAAGGCGGTGTGCGCGTAGTAAAGCAGGTAGTTTAGCGGGAACGCCGTCCATCAACGATTCGCGCCCTTCGGTCATTTTGATGCGCTCCCAATTTTTCTTGACCTCGTGGGCATCTGCCACTTTGACATCGCCAAACACGTGGGGATGGCGGCGCTTCAATTTTTCAATTGAATCCGAAAGGACATTATCAATCGTAAATGCGGATTCTTCCTCCGCCATAATGGAGTGGAGCGCTATGTGGAGCATTAAATCGCCCAATTCCATCTTAAGCTCTTGCAGATTGTTATGGTCAATGGTTTCCACGACCTCGTACGCCTCTTCAATAAGGCTATGGCGTATGGATTGGTGGGTTTGCTCACGGTCCCAGGGGCATTCTTTCCTCAATCTCCGCACAATTTGGATGTATTCGGTAAAACGCGCTCCAATATCATTTTTTTCCACTGTATTCTCCTTGTTGATGCATCATCATAAAAAAAAGTTGAGGGAGAAGCAATAAAAAGGACATGTATTTGAATGACTTATAAAGAGGACTTCACCCTAACCGATCTAAAACTTCTTATTGTCTTTTAGCGTGATTATCGTTACCTTTAGAATGACCGGGGCTGTAGCTCAGTCTGGGAGAGCGCTTCGTTCGCAACGAAGAGGTCGGGAGTTCGATCCTCCTCAGCTCCACAAGTTTGGAGGAGTTCTGCGCCAAAAAGCTTGGCGCATCAGCCTCTGGCGGAGATCCTCATCAGCTCCACAAGTTGGTGATTAGTTAAATGGTGAGTGGTTAACTGGTTTGCGCCAGAGGCGCATCCGCCTTTGGCGGAAATTTGTGAGTGGTTCATTGGTGAGTAAAAACCGCTATCATTTAACCATTTAACGAGTTAACCAATTCACTAATTCACAAGTGTGTTATAGAATTACGGAGAGTATATTTGTCTATTGTTTTCGCCTTTGAGGTCAAGTCCTGTGCAACAGAACGTTGCTTAACCCCGCCAGGTCCGGAAGGAAGCAACGGTCGGCAAAGAGTTTTGTGTGACACAGGGTCGCTTGACCTCTTTTGTTATGTGCCATCCCGCTTTACCTCGTAAAACGAGGTGAACGGGACAGGCAGGTTTGCTTGACCCCTTTTGTTATTCAGCTACCCCAGCTACCATAGGAACGTAGCTTCAAGAGTGTTAGCCTCATTCGTTGGCTGTTCACCTCGCAATGTGGACAAAAACGAACCAAACCCACTATGTTATTCATTATTTCAATATTATTATTTACCACCAGTCTTGCGCATCTATGGTATGCTCCGGTAAGCTTTAGGCTTCGGGGCAGACAGGCGCAACGCTTTGGTCGTTATGGACAAACACACACACGAGTGTTCTTCCCCTCCTATTCCGCACAGCGTAATAGGCGGGCAAGCCTGTCCGCCTCCGGCGGACTTACAATGGGGCAACGTCCATCTCCGTCCAGCGCGATGTGTAGTCATTCCGTCGAGTGGAGGCTGCAGTGGAACGAAACCCTTTATGAAAAAAGATATTATTATCAATTCCACGGCGAACGAACATCGTATCGCCATTCTTGAAGACAGCAAGCTCGCAGAGCTTTTTGTTGAAACCCCCGGCAAAGAACGCATGGTGGGGGATATTTACTTCGGCAAAGTTGCCAAAGTCATGCCCGGTATCCGGGCGGCGTTCATAGATATTGGTCTCCAGCAAGACGCCTTCCTGCATTTCTCCGATATCGGTTCCTCTCTTTCCGAATATAACGCCATGTTCGAAGACGACGATGATGAAGAAAAACCTTCCGCTCTTCCCGGTGAAGCCCAAGCCGCAGAAGGAGGAAATGGTGCCGCAGTTACAACTATCTCTACTGTTGAAAGGCGCACGTCATCTCACAATGGTGGTCATGAGAGAAGGCACGCCCTCGAAGTGAGTATTCAAAAGGGGCAGGAAATTCTCGTCCAGATTACCAAAGAGCCTGTCGGAAAAAAAGGCGTTCGCGTCACATCGGAAATTTCACTCCCCGGACGCTTTCTTGTTTTGCTTCCGTTCGACGGCAAAGTTGGCGTTTCCAAAAAACTTACCGACTTCAAAGAGAAACGACGGCTGAGAAGAATTGTCCGCTCGATGCTTCCCGCCGGGTTCGGCACAATCATCAGAACCGTTGCCGACGGTAAAGAAGAAACCCTCATCAAACAAGATTTGGAAGAGTTGCTCAGGGTGTGGCGCAATATCGAGAAAGCCGTAAAAACAGAACAAGCCCCGGCTCTGGTGTACAAAGACATGACAACAACCTCAAGTGTCATCCGCGATTTATTCTCGGATAAAGTTGAGCATGTCGTAGTGGACGACAAGAAGATGTTTAAAGAAATCAAAGCGTACGTCCAGTGGATGTCGCCGGATATGCTCGACCGCGTCGAATACTACAAAGGCAAGGAGCCTGTGTTCGATAAGTACGGCGTCGAAAAGGATATTCAAGGATTGATGAGCAAGAAGGTGTGGCTCAAGAGTGGCGGGTACATCTTCATCGAAAAAACGGAAGCGATGACTGTTATCGATGTCAACAGCGGTCGCTACGCTGCAAAGAAGGAACAGGAACAAAATTCCTTGCGGACGGATCTTGAAGCTGCCCGAGAAATTTCCCGGCAACTCCGCTTGCGCGATATCGGCGGCATTATCGTCATAGATTTTATTGATCTCGACGATGAAAAAAATAAGAAAAAAGTTTACGATGAGATGAAGAAAGAGCTGAAGAAAGAACGTGCAAAAATGACCATTCTTCCTCTCACCGAGTTCGGACTTATGCAGATGACACGGCAGCGCATACGCCAAAGCGTGCAAATGAGCCTAAGCGATGCGTGCCCAACCTGCGGCGGAACCGGTCTCGTGCAATCCAAGACGACAACGATCAACCAGATTGAACGGTGGATTAAGCGATTTAAGTCGGAATCCCGCGAGTTTCGCTTACAGCTTAATGTCAACCCCGTGATTAGTGCATACTTAACGCAAGGGGCGATCAGTCGGCTGACGAAAATTATGTTCAAGTTTTTCGTTCGCATTAAGCTGGTTACCGACCCCGCATTACCGATGGATGAGTTTCATTTTATTTCCCTCAAACAAAACAAAGACGTAACAGAACAGTATAAAGCGTAATGAAAACCTACGCTAACAATGGTGAGTGATGGTCACCCTGAGCGCATCCCGGCAGTGACAATGTCGCTATCGGGAGAAGTCGAAGGGTCTGATTGGGTTTATTGTAGGGCGAGCTTCAGTTCGCCAAATGAGTTAGCGAAGTGTCCCAAGGGGATTCCCTTGGAAAAGTTCGCTTTACGTACGAAAAAGTTTTGAACCCTTGCAAGGTTCTATGATATTTTTGTGAAGCTTTTTACTACTTTAAGGAACCTAACAGATGAAATTTTTCATTGATACTGCAAATATTCAGGAAATCAAGGAAGCGGCGAGCTTGGGTGTGTTAGATGGTGTTACAACGAACCCGAGCCTTGTGGCAAAAGAAGGAAAGGATTTTCGGACGTTGCTGGACGAGATATGCGCCATTGTTGATGGTCCCATTAGCGCAGAAGTGGTCTCGACCGATTTTCAGGGAATCATGAAAGAAGGACGTGAGCTATCAAAAATTCATAAAAATATCGTCGTGAAAGTTCCGCTCATTAAAGAAGGACTGAAGGCGGTCAAAGCGCTGAAGGCGGAAGGCATTCGCACGAACGTTACGCTGTGTTTTTCTCCCAACCAAGCGTTATTAGCGGCGAAAGCAGGAGCGTATTTCATCAGCCCGTTTATCGGTCGTTTGGATGATATTAGCCAAAACGGGATGGAGCTGATTAAACAGATAGTAACAATTTACAAAAATTATAATTATGATACGGAAGTGTTGGTCGCAAGCGTTCGCCATCCGTTGCATGTCGTTGATGCCGCAATGATCGGGGCGCACATTTGCACGATGCCGTTCAAAGTTATTGACCAGCTCATTAAACACCCCTTGACCGACATTGGCTTGGAAAAATTCCTCGCCGATTGGAAGAAAAGTCAGTCGAAATAAGAAAACAGATGGTGTCCCCAATAGGACGCGGAAACAGCAGAAAAAACTGAAAAAACACGGATATAAAATCTTAGTATTGAAATCGGCTTTTATCCGCTCGATCTGTTTTTTCAGCGTCCTATTTGATGTTGCTAAATAAATTAAGGCGCTGCCAAAAAAAATCCGTGGGAAACACAAAAGTCCCCGTGGTTTGAATGCGAATACTTCCATGAAACGAACGCCGTTATACGAAATTCATAAATCGCTCGGAGCGAAGCTTGTTGAGTTCGGCGGTTTTGAGATGCCCGTGCAATACACCGGCATTATTGAAGAGCATCTTGTTGTTCGGAAAAAAGTTGGTGTGTTTGATGTTTCCCACATGGGCGAGTTTGAAGTGCGGGGAAAAGATGCTTTGAGTTTTCTTCAAAAAACCACCGTTAACGATGTCTCTAAATTACACGAAGGCAGAGTGCAATACTCCGCCATGTGCTACGAAAACGGCGGCATTGTTGACGACCTTCTCGTCTATCATTGCGGCGACCATTATATGCTGGTGGTGAACGCATCGAACACTCAAAAAGATTTTGACTGGTTACAGTCCCATGTCAGCGGTGATGTTGATCTGAAAGATAAAAGTGATTCGTTCGCTCTGCTCGCCGTGCAAGGACCCAAGTCTCTTCAAACATTGCAGAAGCTAACGAGTGTGGATTTATCGAAGATCGAATATTACCATTTCACGCGCGGAACGGTTGCCGGCGTCCCGATGATTATTTCTCGAACCGGCTATACGGGTGAAATGGGATTTGAGTTGTATCTTGAATCAAACGCAGCGACGTGCAGTACAATCTGGCAAGTGATTTTTGATGCAGGCAAGGAATACGGAATTGCGCCTATCGGGCTTGGCGCGCGCGATACGTTGCGCCTTGAGATGGGTTTTTGTCTCTATGGCAATGACATTGACCAGACCACGCATCCGCTTGAGGCGGGTCTCGGCTGGATTACCAAACTCAATAAAGGCGATTTTCTTGGTAAACCGGCTCTCGTTAAAGCAAAAGAGGAAGGATTGAAGCGAAGGCTTGTTGGATTTACCCTAAAGGAAAAGGCTTTTCCGCGGCATGGCTATGAATTGAAATCGAATAGCACTTCCATAGGGCAGGTAACAAGCGGAACGTTCTCGCCATCGCTCGAGTACGGCATTGGTATGGGTTATGTCTCTGCGGCGTTCTCTGAACCCGGGAGCAGCATAGAAATTGTTATTCGCGGGAAAGGAATTCCCGCTCAAGTGGTCAAATTACCGTTCGTACAGAAATCATAAGTCATTGGGGGTCGCAGGAATGAAAATAGATTTAAGCTTCACGCCATCGGAACTTGACGAATTACAGCTTCGGGATAAGAACATCGTTGTGATAGATGTGCTCCGTTCAAGCACGACCATTGCGGTTGCGCTCAAGAATGGCGCGCGGGAAATCATACCGGTCGAGAGTATCGAAAACGCCGTTAAAATTTCCGGCAGCTTGTTTGGGGATGTAACCTTGCGTGGCGGCGAAAGAAACGGAAAGACAATCCAAGGGTTCAATCTTGGCAATTCGCCGTCGGAATATTCCGAAGCCACCGTCAAAGGAAAGTCCATTATCTTTTGCACTACAAATGGCTCGGTTGCAATGTATAAAAGCCGCTTCGCGCGCAACCTCGCTATCGGATCATTCGTTAATCTCACGAAGATCGTCGAGTTCATTAAAGAAGTGAACTCCGACTTTCTGCTCATTTGCGCCGGTCGTGCGAATGTATTCAGCAGTTTTAGTCTTGAAGATGCGATCTGTGCCGGTATGATAGTTCATCAGTTGACGAGAAATAAATCCTTGAACGTCGAGTTGACCGATTCATCGCTTGCCGCACAAGCGATGAATAAAACATTTGGCAATTCATTGCTCAAGATAATGAAGAACTCCGACCACGGCAGCTATCTCGTGGAAATTGGCTTTAGTGAAGATATTAAGCTCTGTGCAGCATTGGATTCCGTTCCGGTGCTTCCCGTATTAAGCGGGAATGTTATCAAGCTGCGCAAAGAAGACGCGCGAAATGAAATAGAACAATCAACGCCTAATAAGCTGAGCGCTTAGACTCAGTTGTGTAAAAGAATTAATTTTACAATCGAGAATGGCAGAAGTTAAACCTACAGACGCGCCGAAAAAAAAGTCCCACCAAAAGCGGCAAATATTTTCGTTTCTCGGCATCCTGTTCTCATTCATGCTGTTGCTCAGTCTTATCTCGTACACATCGGCTGACCAAGCAAATGGCGAGATACGGCTTCAAGATTTATGGAAAATTTTTACCTCTGACGAATCTATTCAAGCTCAAGCAGACAGAACACATAATTGGCTCGGTTTGCTGGGCGCGATTCTTTCCAACTGGTTTATCAATTCGACAATCGGTTATGGGGTCATCGTCCTGCCGTTTCTGAGTTTGGCTTGGTCGTGGTACCTCTTGCGGCAAAAGCCTCTCCAAAAACTCATCCTTGCCACTAATTATATTCTTGCCATTGCACTGCTGTTTTCTGCATTGACGGGAGCTGTCAGGCTCATCGGCGATATGCCTGTACTTTCGATGGAATGGAGCGGGGTGGTGGGGGATTTTATCGCCAATACGCTTTCCAAGCTGATAGGATTGGTCGGGGCGTTTATCCTCATACTCGGGCTTCTCACAGTCGTTTTAACGCTTCTTGTTGATCTTGATATTCAGCAAACGTACGAGCGGTTGCAGGAGCTTTTAGCAAGACTGCGTGTTTGGCTTGAGCGAAAGCGCGCCGAAGCCCAAGAGAAAAAAACCGCTGTGCCGCGTACGGTCGAGATTAAAAAATCGGATGAAGAACTGCCTCCTCCGGTAGCTACGCGAAGGCAGGTTCCAGCACCTCCCATTCAAAAAATTACGCCGCCTGTGGAACCTGGCAACATAGAGCGTGAAGAAGCCCTCGCGGAAGCGCCGGATGCCGATTTGCAGCTCGATATCAACGAGCCGCTTCAAGAGGAGGAAGTGAATTTCGATGAACGCGAAGCGGAAACCGAAGAGGAATTGGATTACATTCCTCCTTCCGTTGAATTGCTCGATGCTGCCCGCGCAAGTGAACAAGTAGATGAGGATGAGCTGAAAGCCAACGCCGAGCTTCTCCAAGCGAAGCTTGCGGATTTTGGAGTTGCGATTGAGAGCGTTTCCGTAACACCGGGTCCGGTGGTCACGCTGTACGAGCTTGTTCCCGCGACGGGCGTCAAAATTAGTCGCATTGAAAGCTTGCAGGATGACATTGCCCTTGCGCTCAAGGCGAAAGGCATCAGAATCATCGCGCCGATCCCCGGCAAGGGAACGGTGGGAGTCGAAATTCCCAACCATAATCCTGCTATCGTCACTATCCGGAGCGTTATTAATTCTTCTAAGTTCCGGGATTACAAGGGCGGCTTGCCCCTCGCGCTGGGAAAAACAATCAGCGGCGAAGTGTTTATTGACGATCTTACCAAGATGCCGCACTTACTTATTGCGGGGGCAACAGGCTCCGGCAAGAGTGTTGGCATCAACACAATTTTGACGAGTTTGATTTACCGGCTCCATCCAAGCGATGTGAAGTTTATTATTATTGACCCGAAAAAAATCGAGCTGTCGCTGTATTCAAAACTCCGCAAGCATTACCTTGCAGTTTCGCCGGATATTGATGAGGAAATTATCACGACTTCCAACAATGCAGTTCTTGTTCTAAAGAGCGTCGAACTTGAAATGGAGAAACGATACGATAAGCTTGCCGCCGCCGGTGTGCGCAACATTGCCGATTATAATGATCGGGTAAAGGCTGGTCGTCTCCATGATACGGCAACAATCAAGCATCGCAAACTGCCGTATTTGGTTGTCGTGATTGACGAGCTTGCCGATTTAATGATTACCGCCGCGCGTGAGGTGGAAGAGCCCATCGCCCGGCTTGCTCAATTGGCGCGCGCTGTCGGTATTCATCTTGTGCTGGCAACACAGCGCCCCTCGGTGGATGTCATCACGGGCGTTATTAAAGCGAATTTCCCGGCGCGTCTCGCCTATCAGGTTTCATCCAAGATTGATTCCCGCACGATTCTCGATATGAATGGCGCTGATCAGTTGTTAGGGAGCGGGGATATGCTGTATCTGCCGCCCGGGTCCCCTAAACCAACGCGCATTCAAAACGCGTTTATCTCAACTGAGGAAGTGGAGCGCGTGATGAACCACATCGGCAAGCAGAAAGGGTACAGTAATCCGATGAAGCTGCCATCTGCATTCGAGAAGAAAAAAGTCTCAAACGCTGCCGGAGGCGGAGAGCGGGATGAGTTATTTGAAGAAGCGGCAAAAATTATCGTCCGTCATCAACAGGGTTCCGTTTCATTATTACAGCGGCGGCTGAAGGTTGGCTATTCCCGCGCGGCACGGTTGGTGGATGAGTTAGAAGCAGTCGGCATTGTCGGGCCATTTGACGGCAGCAAAGCTCGAGAAGTGTTGGTCGAAACAGATGCTGAGTTGGAGAATATTTTGAAGGGAATGCAGTGATGAAATACTTCTTATTATCGCTTGTTTGCTTGTTCACCCTTGCATTCGGTCAGCAAAAAGAATGGACTGTAAAAGATATAACTGAAAAAATGCAAAAACGCTATGAGTCCATCGAAGACGCCACTGCTCGATTTAGCCAGCATGTGAAATTCGGCTTTTCAAAAATCGAGCAGACCTTTGCCGGCACGCTGACAATGAAGAAGCCGAAGAAATATCGGGTTGAATCGGAGCACCAGACGCTTATCACCGACGGCTCGACGGTATGGGCGTATTCACCGGTTAATAAGCAAGTGCTCGTTGACCGTTACAAAGAAAATCAAAACTCACTTTCGCCGGAACAGTTTCTTCTCAATCTTCCTTCCAATTATTACGCAACGCTTCTTGAGAAGGACAAAGAATCAAATCAACGGTTTGTTCTACTAAAGCTTGTCCCCAAAGATGATCAATCGTTCGTTAAATCCATGAAGGTGTGGGTTGAAGAAGGAAGCTGGGTTGTCCGCAAAGTTGAGATTGTGGATGTGAATGACACCGAGACTACCTACGAGATTAAAGAAATCAAGCTCAATACTCATGTTAAAGATAGCACCTTCGCGTTTACGCCTCCTTCGGATACCGAAGTGGTAGACCTTCGCTAACAACCAAAACCCTTCATGGCGTCGAATATCAAGAAGTCCGTCCGCGCTTTTTTCAGTTTTTTTCTTGCAGGAGTTTTCCTCTATGCTGCATTTCGCGGCACAAACTTCAGCGATTTGTGGAAGTCCCTGCAGAACGTTAACTATGCGTGGGTGCTGTTGTTGGTTCCGATTCATGTTATCAGCCATTGGTTGCGTGCCGTGCGGTGGGCGTATCTTCTTGCGCCGGTCAAAAAAAATCTTTCATATCGCAACCTCTTTTCGGCGGTGATGGTTGGATTTATGGTGAATAACATTCTCCCACGGGTTGGCGAGTTCGTTCGACCCTATGTTATCGGCAAGCTGGAAGGAATTTCCAAAAGCTCCGCCTTTGCGACGGTCGTCGTGGAGCGCATTATTGACATGGCGACGTTTATGTTCACGCTGTGCGTCGTTCTCTTTATCAATCCGAATACGCTCGATCCGTTTGTTTCGGATCCTGCCAGAGTTCGTCCGATTTTTTTTGTAGGTTCGATTGCTTCCCTCGCGCTCTTTGTTGTTTTGTTCCTGAAAAGCGAATCGCTTTTTAAATTATTAAATCTCTTCAAGCCGATCGTGCCGAAAAAACACGTGGGGCAATTCGAGAAGATTGTCGAGTCGTTTCTCTCGGGTCTCGGTATTGCGAGAATGCGCGATAAGTTCTTTCCGATTATTCTTCTCAGTCTATTGATGTGGGTAGCGTATGCGTTGGGATTGTATGTTCCCTTTTTTGCGTTCGATTCTCTGGCGAACCTGAACTTGGGTTTTGGCGCATCGGTCATCTTATTGACGATCTCAACCATCGCGTGGGTGTTGCCTGCGCCGGGCGCGCTTGGAACCTATCATACGTTTCTTACTATCGCTCTTGTTAAATTATACGGAGTGGATTCGATTACGGCGTTGAGTTTTTCCATCATCACCCACGAAACAGGATATATTATTATGACTGTTCTGGGATTATATTATTTCTTCAAAGATCATCTCAAAGTCTCCGAAGTTACACTGGGGGCGGCGGATGGAAAGACCATAGAACTATGAAACAAGTAACTCAGCATAATAGGACGGGGGAAATCGTTCTGGATGAAATCCCTCTCCCCGCATTAAAGCCGGGGTATATCTTAATCAAGGTGCGCTATTCGGTCATTAGCGCGGGAACAGAAAAAACGTCCGTCACGCAACGGAAATCGTCCTTGCTTCAAAAAGCGAAGAAACAACCAGAGTTGGTGCTCAAAGTCCTTGAGCAGGTAAAACAATATGGTTTGTTGAATACCTATCGTCGCGTGAAAACGCAGCTGGAAACGTTCGCCACGCTCGGTTACAGTGTATCGGGGGTTGTGCTTGCCGTGGGTGCAGGTGTTATGGATTTCAAAGTCGGTGATCGGGTTGCGTGTGCCGGCGGGGGAGCAAGCCATGCGGAGTACGTTCTCGTTCCGAACAATCTTTGTGTCAAGTTACCGAAGAATGTTGATTTGGACGAGGCGGCATATTGTACGCTTGGTGCAATTGCGATGCAGGGTGTTCGTCAAGCTGAGCCGACGCTTGGAGAAACAATCGTTGTCATCGGGCTTGGGCTTGTCGGTCAATTGACCGTGCAATTGTTGAAAGCAAACGGTTGTTCGGTCATCGGTATTGACCTTGATCCTTCCGCCGTGCGGCTTGCAAAAGAAAGCGGAGCTAATCTTGCGCTTCATCGAAACACTGGTGATGTGAAAAACGTTGTCCGTTCCTTTACAAAAGGCATCGGTGCCGATGCTGTGATTATAACGGCTGGAACACCAAGCAATGACCCCATTGTGCTTGCAGGCGATTTATGCCGCGATAAAGGACGCGTGGTGCTGGTGGGCGACGTAGGCATTGAGCTTCCTCGTGCGCCATACTTTATGAAGGAGCTTGATTTCAGGCTCTCTCGCTCGTTGGGCGCAGGACGGTACGACCCGAATTACGAAGACCGCGGCAACGATTATCCGATTGGGTTTGTTCGGTGGACTGAGAATCGCAACATGCAAGAGTTTCTCCGGTTGCTTTCGACGAAAAAAGTCAACGTTCAGAAATTAACGACGCATACGTTTACGATTGATGACGCGAAATCCGCATACGATATGATTGCCGGCGGCAAGAAAAAGGAGCGGGAGCATTACATCGGCATTTTACTCGATTACGGAGAAGCAGAAGTTCCCAATCTTGATGAATTGACTCGCACTGTTCAGATGCCCAAAGCTGATTTGCAGCCATTGCCTTCCTCTGTGCCGATTGGTTTCCTTGGAGCGGGAAATTTCGCTCAAGGATTTCTTCTTCCTCATCTGAGGAATACAAGCGAGGCGACGCTTGTCGGAGTTTGCACGAGCAATGGTATCAGCGCAAAGAATGTCGCGCGCAATTTTGGATTCCAATTTGCAACAACGGAGCCGCGGGAGATTATTGGCAAGGACGCGATCAAGGCGGTATTCATTGTTTCACGTCATAATCATCATGCGCGCTATACTGTTGATGCTCTCAAAGCCGGCAAGCATGTGTTTGTTGAAAAGCCGTTGGCGTTGACTATTGAGGAATTAAAGGAAGTTCAAAAAGCGTATAACTCGCTTACCAAACCGGCAATTGTTATGGTTGGCTTCAATCGGAGATTTGCCCCTCACGCTCAGCAGGTAAAACGGTTCTTCGAAAATGCCGTTGATCCTTATGTGATGAATTATCGGGTAAACGCGGGCTTTATCCCGAAAACTCACTGGACTCGCGATCCGGTGGAAGGCGGAGGCAGAATTATCGGCGAGGTGTGCCACTTTATTGACCTTATGCAGTTTGTCAGCGGTTCAGTGCCGGCAAAAGTATTTGCCGAGCCGCTTTCTGTCGGCGGGGCAGCTTCTCAAGATGATGATTCGGTGGCGATTACGGTAAAATTTCAAGATGGCTCGGTCGGAACAATTACCTATCTCGCAAACGGGGATTCATCCGTGCCGAAAGAACGGCTGGAAGTTTCCTCCACCGGTCGTACCGCGGTCATTGATAATTTCCAAACGCTCTCATTGTACCAACAGGGCAAGCGAAGAGACTTTAAATTTCCCTCTGTCGAGAAAGGGCATCGCGAGGAAGTAAAAGCATTTCTTCATGCGATCCAGAACGGCGCGCCCTCGCCGATTGCGTTCGACAGCATGCTCACGACGACGCTCGCTACATTGAAAATCCTAGAATCGCTTCAAGGGGGGGCTTCCGTCTCGCTGTGAGCGCCATTTGTTGGATGAGGGGTGTAACATTGATGCTTGTTCTTGTTGCGCCGCAGATGGCTGAAGCCCGGCAAAGCCAATCTCAAAAGCCATTGAGGTTTTTTGAAATTTCCGGCGGCATGGGCATTAGTCTTCATTCAACGCCATCGCTTGCAGATTATATAAACGCAACGGCGCGGCCACGGCAATTGCTTGATGAGTTTTCCTCGGCAGTGGAATTTTTCATTACGCCGGAGCTGCAGGTTTCTGAAGAGTGGAGCATGGGCTTGGAATACAGCCTCTTGCTGAAGTCCTATACGCTTGATGACCGCTCAGGCTTTTCCAGATCAGAATTTTCTTATCA
>JACQBK010000127.1 GCA_016194505.1 Ignavibacteriales bacterium
CTCGACGGAATTTTTGATGGATGAGGGGAGGTCCGTGTTGGGAGCCATTGCGCTCTCGAACGGGCAAACGGGCGGAGAGACTGTCAAAGTTTCGTTTGAGAAATTATCGGAGCTTCTGGCTGCCCCTGTCATCGTTCTCTCAAATCAAACGGGACAAGGTACCGGCCTTTCCGCGGCACATGCCGTGCTCTTGCGCCTTAATGGGACATCGGATGTGTTCTTGAATGCGTGGTATGCGGACCGTAAAGCGGCAAAATTCTTCAGCGAGTTCTTCTATACCCATCTTGCCAATGGTTTAGCACCCGGTGATGCATACCGTCAAGCGCTGCTTAATCTTATCCGCACGAAGGATGTCAATCACCCGCACTCGTGGGGGCAGTTCTTCCATTTCGGTGTTGGATGAAATAACCGAATGGAGATGTGGAAATGTGTCCGTTCCCTCTCAGCCAAAGGCTGATGCGCCTCTGGCGCAAAAGGTGGCGGTCACATCAAAATGGCGATCGTGTCTAGAAAATTTAAAAGGCGAGTCAGTGACTCGCCCCCCGAAAAAAATCTACATCGTTGAGGTTACACTTAGTGGCTTCTTACCTTTACGCTCCCCAACCCTGATTCTATTTTTACGGTAAGAGTTTTATCGCTTTGTTTATAGGTATCGCTCTCGTAAACCCCTCTTCGTACCTTGACAAACCAATCATCAATATCGGAAGAGGAAAATAAACCGGGGTCATAGATAATTCTGGCAGGAATGTCTCTGGGAATATACATTGTGATTGCTCCGAGCCCAACCTCGACCTCGGCATTTGCGCTTTGTTGAAGCTTTCCGCCAAAATCAAGATTGTACGCACCCACCCCTCCGCTGAATTTCAACCTGCGGAAGTTTACGTTGGAAAGATTGGTAGCATAAAATTTGCTCACGCCTGATTCGATGGTAAGATAATCACACGAGATGGGATTAGGTTGGTCGCACCGAAAGTCAACGCTGCTCGCTCCGGAAGAAATTTTTGCGCTCTTCACTTTCAATCCGGAAAAATCGAAATCACCTTTGCCGGCGCCAAGCTCGATGTTGAACGAAAGAGGGATTGCATCGGTAAACTGCATGGTGAGATGGCGATCCTCGTTATCGTGAGATTCGGATTTATATTCGCTCCATGGTTTTGAAGAAGCCTGCGCGCGTCTGTGTTTTTTTGTATCCCTCAGGTCAACGTAGAGATTCCCGCGATCGCCTGCAATATCGTACGACATGGAAAATTCTCTTGTGTCCTCATCGTTTTTTCGGTACTCCGCAACGACAATTTTATCCCGCTTTCCCTTTTCGATGACGACAGTGCCGAAGGAAGCGTCAATAGTAGCGGCGATCTCCTGTTCGGATGTCCGGCTGATTTCTCGCTTGATACTATCGAACGCCGCAACAACGATTGCGGATCCCACCAACACAAGAAACCCAATGACGAATATGATATGACGTAATTTTAAGCGCATTGATTGGTTGTTGGAAACTTTACTTTACCTTAACCTACGGATTTCCAGGCTCGGAGTTGCGTTGCAGCATTGCTAATAATGATGAAGTCTATCGCGCAGATACTTGTTAAGCATTTCACGTGCTCTAAAAATGTGCGCTTTAACGGTTCCCAATGGTAAATTGAGCATTTCGGCGATTTCTTGATATTCTTTCTCTTCTACATGCCGTAAGTGTATGACCTGCCGATACTTTGCCGGCAGAGAATTGATGGCATCTTCCAACAGTTTCTTTCGTTGACGCTGCATCATATCCTGATCGGGTTCATACGTGGAATCAGGCAATTCGTAGCTATAATCGCTCTCTTTCGATTCTATCGGCTTATCTATCGAAAACGTCTGGAGTTTTTTTCGCCGTATGTAATCAATGGAATTATTGGTGGCGATTTTATAGAGCCATGTCGAGAAGGCGTATTCATCGTTAAAGCTTGCAAGCGAAGTAAATGCTTTAATAAAAGCCTCTTGAGTCAGGTCTTGGACCTCATCTTTTTCCCGAATCATACGATAAATGAGATTGTAGATCGCTTCGTAATATTTTGCCTGAAGCTTTTTGAAGGCTTTCTGGTCGCCGGCAAGAGCGCGCTGTATCAGCACGGAATCCTCACTGCGTGACTCGATGCGCTTTTGTTCTAATTTGTCGGCAGGAGAAAGCTTGATTGGTTTCGATGGAGTTCGAGTAGAGCTATGTTTCTTTTGTATTTTAGGCATCCTGAGCTAACGTTAAACACTCCGGAAAAATTCGGTTAATACTCTACTCAACGGCAATGTCGACAACGAAGAGCAGAAACTATGCCAACATCCTAAAACATACTGAAAAAATGCGTGAGCCGCAAATTAAGCTGATGATATTGGAGTAAAATGTAGGATTTGCTGCTTAGAAAAACTGATACGTAAGAAGTGAAACGTAAAAAGTGAGATGGAAAAATGAAGAAAAACCACCTCTTCGTCTTACTTCTCACTTCTTCCTACTCACTTACCGGACTAGGAGCCGTTTGCATAAAAGGGCGAATTTATTTACTTTCTTACAGTATGCTTCCATTTGGACCAGCTATCAATCCCTATGTTTATTACATTTGAAGGTCTGGATTTTTCAGGTAAATCTACTCAGGTGAAGCTTCTCGTCGAGCGGCTTTCGCGGGAGAATCATACCGTGGTTGCCTTACGAGATCCGGGGGGAACGAATATTGGCGAGAAAATTCGCACCATTCTTCTCGATAAGAATTTAAATGGGATGGCTGACTTTACAGAGCTTTTCTTGTTTTCAGCAAGCCGCTCTCAGCTTGTTCAGGAAGTTATAAAGCCCGCTCTCGAAGGAGGCTTGGTTGTCGTTCTTGACCGCTTTTATGATTCTACAACCGCGTATCAGGGTTGGGGAAGAGGTCTTTCCGTTGACGCTATTAAGGTGATCAACAATGCCGCGGCGGGAGGGCTGATGCCCGACTTGACTTTTTTTATTGATATTCCCGTTCCCGAAGTTGAGAAACGCATGCACCAATTAAAATCAAGAGTGGATAGAATGGAATCGAGCGGGCGCGAGTTTTATGATCGAGTGCGCCAAGGATATTTGCAACTTGCGAAGGAAGAAAAACGTTTTCAAGTTATTGACGGTTTACAGCCGGTTGACGAAGTTCATGATCTTATTTGGGAAAAAGTTCAACAACAAGTCGCAAGTCGTACAAAATCATAGTTGGCATCATAGGCATACTTTGGAGGAATGTAGTGTGAAGGAAACAATCAACATGAAGAAGCAAGGAAGCAATAAGCGCGCACTATGGAAGAACATCGCTCTCATCGCTGTGGGAGGCGTGGTTGCCATCGGGCTTTTGAGCGCCTTTCAAAGCAAGGGCGACGGAGACTTGTTCTTAAAGATTCATCGCGGCATAGATGTTTTTGGAAAAGTCTATAGAGAGGTAGCCGCCAATTATGTGGATGACGTTGACCCCGACCGCTTTATGCGGGCTGGCATTGATGGCATGCTCAAAACTCTCGATCCCTATACTGTCTATTTGGGTGAAAAGGAAAGCGACGAGATAGACCTTGTTACCAGCGGGAAATACGGCGGAATCGGTGTTACGATTGGTTTGCGAGATGGGATTATCACAGTGATCTCCCCCATCGAAGGATTCTCCGCCGCAAAGCAAGGCATTCAACCCGGCGATAGAGTTATCGAAGTTGAGGGGAAGAACGTCAAAACCATGTCGCTTGAAGATGTCCGGGTTCTCGTTCGCGGCGCTCCGGGCACAACGGTTCACATGAAAATTGATCGGGATGGCGAACCAAAGCCGCTTGAGTTTGTTTTCATTCGGGAAGAAATTCCCGTGCGGAATGTTTCCTACGCGGGTTTTGTCGAAGACGGCATCGGCATGGTCAGGCTTGACCGATTTTCGAGAACCGCCGGCGACGATGTGCGTAACGCAGTGAAAGAACTGAAAGCGAAAGGAACTTTACGCGGCTTGATACTGGATATACGGGAT
Organism: Ignavibacteriales bacterium; assembly: GCA_016194505.1. GTDB lineage: Bacteria > Bacteroidota > Ignavibacteria > UBA10030 > UBA10030 > JACQBK01. The sequence goes on from JACQBK010000127.1 coordinate 3,990, forward strand.
AATCCGGGTGGACTATTGGATGTCGCGGTTGACGTTGTCTCAAAATTTGTCCCCGAAAGCAGTCTCGTCGTTTCTACGCGCGGGAGAAGAAGCGATTCCGAGAGGAAATATTATTCCATCGAAAAACCTATGGCGCCTGATGTGCCGCTTGCCGTGCTGGTTGATCGCGGAAGCGCGAGTGCAAGCGAGATTGTTGCGGGGGCGATTCAGGATTTAGACCGCGGCGTCATTGTAGGAACACGCACCTTCGGCAAGGGGCTTGTCCAAACCATTACGCGCCTCTCGGAAAATTCATCGTTGAAGATTACCTCCGGACGCTATTATACTCCCAGCGGACGCAGTATTCAAGAGATTGATTATTTTCACAGGACGAAAGACGGCGTTGTTACAATCAAGCCCGATAGTCTCAGGCAGGAATATCGCACCGCCCACAACCGCCGTGTGCTCGAAGGGGGCGGCATTGTGCCGGATTCCACCGTCCTAGAGGAACCCTACAGCAAGCTTTTTGAAGAGCTGAACCGCAAGGCGATGTTCTTTAAATACGCCAATCAGTATGCGGCGCAAAACAAAACTCTACCGGCTAATTTTGAGGTAACGGACGCTATCCTGAAAGATTTTGAAAAATTCTTGAAAGAGAAGGAGTTTTCGTACCAAGAAGAATCGGAGATAAAATTGCGTGAGCTTCGCCAGCTTGCGGATAAATCGCGCTACGGCAAATCGTTTTACGAGGGTCTGGATAAAGTCTCTAAAAGTATTGACACGGAGAAGGAACGCGCGTTCGAGCGATACAACAAAGAACTGAGTGCCACATTGAAAGTGGAGATCGTTTCGAGGATCAAAGGAGAGAAAGCCGGTGTGGAAGCCTCTTTCGCAGACGACCCCCAATTGAAAGCCGCCGTTTCGCTTTTAAAAAATAAGCCCGTGTATAGCGTTCTGCTGAAGGGTGGTTCAAAGAAGTAATGAGAATATAGATGACCGTCACTTTTAAAGTGACGGTCATCTAACACGTTATTTTTTTCAAACAAAAAAGGCATCCCAAGATATGTTGGGGTGCCTTTTTGTTTGTTGTGAGGATTTAGAATATCAGAGCTAACCTGTGTTGTTCCCCTCCTTCGCGCTTTTTGCGTCCCGATGTTTTTTATCGGGATCAAGGAGGGGTCAGGGGTGGTTGATGTTGTATGAGCCAATCCAGAATAGTTTGCAGCACTCCATCGAGGTTTTCGTGAATGTCCGTATTTGTAAATCTTAAAAATTGAATTTCTAATTTCTCAATTTCAGTCTGTCTTCTTCTATCTCGTTCAAGGTCTTCCCTGATTAAATGAGTTACGCCGTCAATCTCTACAGCTAATTGGTATTCCGGACAATAAAAGTCCACAATGTATTGTCCGACACCTTGCTGCCGTCTGAATTTGTAACCGCGAAGTTGTTTGCCTTTTAATTTTAACCACAAAATTGCTTCTGCATTTGGTGCATTGTTGCGAAGATATTGTCGTCTTCGTTTTTGGATTTTCCGGTTGAAAATTTTTATCATTGCCTCGGTTCTTCTCCACACCATCCCTTAGTCCCCTCCTCGGAGAGGAGGGGATAAAAAAGTTGCGAAAAACTTTTGGTGTCACTCCTGCGTGCCGAAGGCATCCTTCCGAAGGAATCCCTTCGGGACTTTGGGAAAAGCGGGAGTCTGGTCACATCCCCAAGCTTTTGTTCACCAACCCGATAACATGTTGTAAGTCCGATTGTTTGTTGACGAAATCAAGATTGTCGCTTGGGATGACCAACAACGGTCCACGTTTGTACCGCCCGATCCAATTCTCGTAGTGAGTATTAAGCTGCTCGAGATATTCCCGCTGGATTCCCTGCTCAAACGACCTGCCCCTCCGCGAAATCTGCTGCACCAGCGTATCTACAGAAGATTTGAGATAAATCATTAAATCGGGAGCCTTGAGATAATCTGTCATCACCTCGAACAAGGAGGCATAATTTTCGTAATCGCGATTATCCATTTTTCCTATGTCGTACAAATTCCGCGCGAAGATTTCCGCGTCTTCATAAATGGAACGATCCTGAATGACCGATTCGCCCAACTCGGTCATGTGCTTATGGTTCTTGAAGCGGTTGGCGAGAAAATAGATTTGCAGATGGAATGACCACCGCTGCATATCGCCGTAAAAATCGGAGAGGTAAGGGTTATCGTCCACCGATTCGAAATACGGCTTCCAGCCGTAGTGCTTTGCCAATAATTTTGTAAGAGAAGATTTCCCCGCGCCGATATTTCCCGCCACGGCAATAAACAAGGATTTCGTATTGTTCATAAGGATGCGTGTGCCAAAAATGAAAAGGGAATGGACTGAATAACAACGATGATGAATGTATCTGAATGGAATTTGAAATGCAAGAAGAGAGAAAAAGCGATGTTATAAATAGGACGCTGAAACAACACACAAAAGCTTGCGCCACCATGCCTGCGGCAGGCGGGAAGGCGCAAAAGCGCTGATAAAACTTTCATTATTTTATCAGTTTTTATCTCCGCCAGAGGCGGACCCCGTCAACCGGGGCAAGTTGCGCCTTTGGAGCACGCTCAATCTGCTTTTTCCGCCTGCCTGCCGTTCCGCTTTTCGGAATCCCGTACAACGGGACAGGCTGGCGTCCCATTTGCTGTGGTTAGAATGCCACAAAAAAAGCGTCCCGAACTATCAAGACGCTTTTTTGCAACAATCAAGAAAAAGTGGTTTTACTTAAACGAATCTATCGCTTCATTGACCGTATCATGATGATCGAAGACGCGGACTAACTTGGTAACGACAAGGAGGCTCTGTATCTTTTCCGTGGCGCGGGCGAGCTTCAAATCGCCGCCTGCGTTGCGGACAGTCGAGAGCGCGCCGATAAGCATGCCGAGTCCGGAGCTGTTCATAAATTTCACTTCGCCAAGGTCAACCACAATTTTGGATTTTCCCGCATCAATCAGTTTGTGCAGTTCTTCGTTGAGGGATGAGGCATCGGGGCCACCCATGACATTACCCTTCAATTCTATAAGCGTTACGCCTTTGCTATCCTTGGTTACTAATTTCATACATCGCTCCTTACGTAAGTCAAATGGATGAAAATATTATTTTGAAGCCACCGCCTGCGCTGCCTTTTCCTTCTTGCGTGCATCCCAATCAAGCACAATGGCGCTGGCAATATAAATAGAAGAATACGTTCCCGTTACGATACCGATGGTGAGCGCGAATGCAAAACCGCGATTCACCTCTCCGCCTAACAGCAATAGTGTAACAAGCACAATGAAGATTGTGCCGGAGGTAATAATGGTTCTACTTAACGTTTCGTTCAAGCTTTTATTCATCATATCGCCAAGCGCGAGGCTTCGGTAAATTTTTTGGTTTTCACGCATACGGTCAAAGATAACGACCGTGTCGTTGACGGAAAGACCGACGAGCGTCAATAATGCGGCGATAATTTCTTGATTAATTTCCAAATTCAATGCGGGGAACACGCCGTCAAGAATCGAAAGGATACCCAGTGTTATAAGGACATCATGAAACAACGCTGCCACAGCGCCGACTCCGTAAATAAACTTGAACCGAATCGCAACATAGGCAAGGATGGCAACGAGGGAAGCAATAACCGCATACAGGGCATCCTGCCGCAACTCTTTTCCGATCTTGGGTCCGATCTTGTCTTCTTTCAAAACTTCGAACTTCGTGTCGGGGAACGACTGTTGCATCGCTTGTTTTATCTTGTCGCCGATAGCCAATCCTTCTTCTTGCTGTGTGGTGCGTATCAGAACATTTTGCTCCGCGCCATAGGATTTAATTTCGCTTTGATTCAAGCCTACTTTTTCAAGCGCGCCGCGAATGCCGGAAATTTCAATTTTATGTTGAAACGCGAGAACGATTTCCGTTCCGCCGCGGAAATCAATTCCGTAATCAATACCTTTTAGGAAAAGGGAAACAAGTCCAAACACAATAATTGTAGTGGACATAAAATACATCGCATTCCTTTTGCCCATGAAGTCAATATTTGTTTTCTTAAAAAAATGCATCGAATTCCTATCTCCTATTATTCTAAAGACAATCCTGCAAGAGCGTGCTGCTCGTTCAGGCTTGTCGTCTCATTCAATTATCCAAAGCTTGGCGTAACGCCTTTATCGGTCATAATGTTGAAGATAACTCTTGTAATGACGATAGCGCTGAACATACTGGCAACGATACCGATCATCAGAGTTAATGCAAATCCCTGTATGGGTCCTGTTCCGAATTGATAGAGGATGACGCCCGTGAGGAACGTCGTCAAGTTCGAGTCGAAAATGGCAGTGAACGCTTTCGCGTAGCCTGCGTCAATTGCGGCGCGGAGCGTTTTGCCGCCTTGCATTTCTTCGCGTATGCGTTCATAGATCAGCACGTTTGCGTCAACCGCTATTGCCATCGTTAAAATAACGCCTGCAATGCCCGGCAATGTCAACGTTGCTTGAAATCCGGCCAGCACCCCAAGGAGAAAGAGCACATTGAACAACAGCGCAAAATCTGCAATGGCTCCGCCCATCTTGTAGTACACTACCATAAAGAGAACAGTGAAAATGAAGGCAAGCGCGCTTGCAGAAAGTCCGGACTTAATAGAGTCTTCACCTAATGACGGTCCGATTGTGCGTTGCTCGACAATGGCAACGGGTGCGGGCAGTGCGCCGGCTTTCAGAACAATCTCGAGCAACCGCGCTTCATTGGAGGATTCGATATTGGAAATTTGCGACCGTCCTCCCGTAATTTTTCCATGGACAACAGGGGCTGAAAAGACTGAATTATCGAGTATGATGGCAATTCGTTTATTGATGTTTGCGCCCGTAATGCGTGCCCACTCGCGTGAACCCTCGCTGTTCATTTCCATATTAACAATGGGGCGATTATCCTCGGGGCTTACGCTTGCTTGTGCCCCGACGAGAACGCTGCCGGAAAGCTCGATGGTTTTCTTCACAGGGAAAATCGTGTAGAATTTTTTACCATCGCTTGCCTTATATGTTTTTGCAGACCAAAGATATTCAAGGTCAAGCGGAAGCAGTTTTTGCACATCGGGTCGTGCAAGCAAGCGGGCAACACGGTCGCGGTTCCGATCCTCGACATATCCTTCACCAGAGCCGCGCTGATCAGGCACAACATAGCTGAAAAACGGATGCTCTTTCAAAAACTGCGCTTCTTTCGAGGTATCGGTGGTGGAAGTTTGAGTGCTGCCAAGGAGCTCTTGAAGTGCGTCTTTCGGTTTTTCTTCTTTCTTCTTAGCCGCTTTACCGGCAGCGGTCGTATCTCCTGCAACTTTTCCTGAAAGGAAATTGTCAATGGATTGCATGACTTTGTAAGAGATCTCTGCATCTTTGAGCAAGCGGAAATCGAGTTTGGCGGTCCCTTGCAAGAGCGAGCGGACTTCGCTTTCGTCCTTCACGCCCGGCAACTCGACGATAATTCTACCGGCTCCCTGTTTCTGGATTGCGGGTTCGGAGACGCCGTATTGGTCAACGCGGTTGCGAACAATTTCAATGGCGCGGTCAATGGCTTTCCCTGTTTCATCCCCTAAATCTTTTATGATTTTATCATCCGTATCCCGAATGTTCCCGTAATAACGGCTTAAACGGATTCCCCGGTCTATAAATTTCTTTGTAAAGCCTGGGATAAGTGTTTCATCGTTTGCGGATGCTTGGGATTTAAACTCCGTCATAATCGCACGGAAATTATCATCCTTATTCTTTGCAACATCTTCCAGCAACTGGACGACGTTGACTTCCAGTACGACGCGCATACCACCCTGAAGGTCCAGACCAAGCTTAATGCGCTTTTCCTTCGCAGAACGAATATCGTCTTGATGTTTCTCGTAATAGCTGAGGCTATCTTTTCCCGTAAGAGAAACAAGTGTTTTACGGAATTGATAATCCTGGTAGGTAGGATACAGGAATACCAGCGAAAGGATGACTGCGGCGGCAATTAAAACAATTTTGGACAGTTGGTTTCTCACAAATCTTTCTCCAAGCTAAATCTTCATTCGCCCCTTGTTCAAAGGGACTTTTTGGATTGATGTCAAACCGGAATATAGTACCTCTGGCGAGAGCCGAGGGGATGTTCCATCAGAATATTAAAAATGGCGACACAAAATATAACCGAATGTGCCTGCAAAGTCAATAAAAAAATCGTTGCATTTCAGGCGATTCACGGCTATATTAACCACCCATGTTCGTGCAACGCATTCCGATAGCATGAGAATGCTATCGGAATGCGTCGTTTTGTTTATCCATTGTTCAAGGAGATGTTCTTGTTATGCCGTTAATGACTCAGATACGAAATAATCTCACAAAAGCGTTTGCCATTTTTGCGGCGTTCTTTATTGTCTATATCGTCCTCGATTGGGGAATGGATATTACGGGCCGGAAGCACAATCAAGGTTCTGCGGATGTCGTTGGGATGGTGAACGATACGAAAATTAACTACCGCGAATTTTCGGAATTGCTTCGCCAGCAGACCGAAAACATACGCAAGCAAAGCGGCAATGAAGTGGATGAAGAAACGGAGCGGCAAATTCGCACGCAAGTTTGGAACGGACTCGTCCAGCAAGCGCTTGTGGAGCAAGAACTTGAACGATTAGGCATTACCGTAACCGATAGTGAGATTAGAGATATTTTGTTAGGACCCAATCCCCCCGAAATGGTCGCCAGCCAGTTTAGAGACTCCACAGGCGTCTTTAATAGAGCGGCGTATGATCGCGCTGTTGCAGACCCCCAAAATAGGAGCGCATGGATACAACTGGAAGATCAAATTCGACGCCAACGGAGAATTGAAAAACTTCAGAGCGCGTTGTTCGCCGCGATACGAGTGTCGGAAGGGGAGCTACGGCAGCGCTTTGCCGATAAAACTGTAACTGCGGATGCCGAGTATGTTTTGTTCGATCCGAACAGATTCTTTCCCGACTCTGCCATACAGGTCGCCGACGCTGATATTCAAAAACATTACAACGAGAACCAAGAGGATTTTAAGGTTCGAGCGGCGCGCAAATTAAAATATGTATTCTTCAGTTTGGCTCCATTGGCTGCTGATTCCGCCGCCGTGCTTGCTGAAATGAACCGCAATGTGGAGCAGGCAAAATCAGGTTCGGATTTCACTGAGCTTGCAAAGACCTATTCCGAAGTGCCCGTCAACGACACAGTCTATGTAAAACATGGTGAGTTGAGCAAGGTGAAGGAAACTGCGGTCTTCGCGGCGAAGAAAGGTCAAATCATAGGTCCTCTTCAGGATTTTGATGGTTATCATCTCATTAAAATTATTGATGAGAGAAAAGGAAAAACGGAGTTTGTCCGCGCAAGCCATATTCTTCTTAACCTTGTCTCAGGGCCGGACTCGGTTGCCAAGATTCAGAAGGCGAAGGATTTATTGAAGAAAGCGAAAAGCGGCGCTAATTTCAGTCAGTTGGCTCGCGAAAACAGCGAAGATTTCGGTTCGAAGGTTCAAGACGGCGATCTCGGATGGACGGGCAAAGGCGGATGGGTGAAGCCGTTTGAAGATGCGGCTTGGAAAGCGAATGTCGGCGACATCGTCGGTCCGATTCGTTCCCAATTCGGATGGCACATTATTAAGGTAACAGGGAGAGAGAGCAGAGAGTTAAAGCTTGTTGCCATGACGATGCGCGTGAAAGCCAGCTCTCAAAGCGCAGATGCTGCATACCAACGGGCACAGGATTTCGCAGTCCTTGCGAAAGACGAAGGCTTTGAAAAATCTGCTGAGTTAAGTTCCTACCAAGTTCGCGAAACGCCTGAGTTCACGAAGAGCGGGTTCGTTCCCGGCATCGGCATCAATGATGCGGTGCAGAATTTTGCTTTCGAGAAAAAATTAAATACCATCAGTGAGCCGGTGAATGTTTCCGGTGGCATTGCTGTGTTTAAAGTTTCCGCTGTACGCGAAGAGGGTGTTCGCCCGCTCGAAGACGTGAAAATGATCGTCCGTTCGCAGGTGGTGCGGTCAAAGAAACTGCAAAAGATCCGCGATCAAGTTGATGCTTTTTACAAAACGCTCGGACCCACGAGCGATTTGATGGCTGCAGCGCAATCACTTCAGAATGTTACTGCCCAAAAGACCGGTTCTTTCAAGGCAACGGATGCGCCAGCCGGCGCAGGGAGAGATTACGCTTTTATTGGAACGTCGTTTTCGTTGAATGCAGGTCAGATCTCGAAACCTTTTGAAGGCTCGCGCGGTTATTATATTATAAAGCTTCTTTCCAAAACGCCTTTTGACTCGGTGCAATTTACCAATGAGCGTGCAAGCCTTCGCGATCAAATTCTTCAAGAAAAACGCAACCGCGTTTTTTCGGAATGGATTAACGCGTTGCGTGAAAAAGCTACCATCGAAGACCATCGGGACAAATTTTACCGTTAATATGCGGAAGGGGCGCCTATGAGGCGGTTCCTGCTGTTGACTTTTGTGATGATTGCCGGAACCTGTCGGTTAAGCGCTCAGATAACCGATTGGTCTCTCTCGATTGGGGTGCGCGGCAGTTACACCACGTCTTCTAAAGTTTTTGCCAATCCGGATTCACCTTCGCCCGATGTGAGGAGCCAGTATCTCGATTTCAGCAATATTTACGGCGGCGGCATCGAGTTTCGTTTCAAAAACCCTGACGACAATTTTTTTATTTCCCTCTCCGTCGAGTATCTTTCCAAACGCCAAGGGCAATCGCAGCTTACAGCATTGACAACCCCTGCGCGCAGAGTTGACGTGACTGATGGTTTCCGGCTCATTCCCGTCGAGCTTGGTGCAAATATTTTTATCCCCTTAGGCTCCGAGAAGGTCCGTATGGCGATGGGAGGAGGGCTTGGGCTGTATTACGGTCAGCGGATATTAAGCGTCGCGGGCACGAATGCCCGCCAGCAGAATAAGCCAGTAAGTTACGGCATTCACGTTGAAAGCAGTTTCGATTATCGTATTGTCTCCTGGATTTCCGTGCGGGCCGAAATGAGATTCCGCGATCCCGAAGTTACTACCGAAAATCAGTTTGAAGAAAACACGGTTTTGGTTAACGGAGTTTCAGTAAGGCTGCCGCAAAATTCGTTCAGAACGAAAATTAACGTCAATGGACTCAGTTTTGGTCTTGGCGTCGTATTTGATATTTTTTAGAAATCATCTCAAAAATACTTATAACCCGTCTTAAAAACATAGAGAAAGGACCTATGAATTTTCCGAGGGGTTTGAACGTATCTCGGCTGAAACACATTGTAGGGCGAGCTTTAGCTCGCCAACTTGGTTAGCGAACTGTCCCGAAGGGATTGAGTTTGTGTAAAAAGTAAATCTTTGTAAAAACAAGTGTGACAATTCCTCACAAATTTAGTTGTCCGAGAGTTAAACTCTCGGACAGAAATTTCTTCGACAGTTTAACTGTCGAAGAACAATATTTTTCCCCACCTGTAACGATTACAAGAGTTTTTACACAGTCTCGATTCCTTTGGAAAAGTTCGCTTTACGCACGAAATTTTGAACCGTTGGAAGATTTTATGATATTTTTGCGATAGTTTTTAGAAGCTATCTCAAAAATGATTTATGGTTTTTTTTCAGGGTTGAAACCCTCGAATTGTTCTGGATTGTGTCTACGTCCTAAAGGACGTAGTTATAACTTTGGCTAGAGAGGTACCTTAATAACCCCGACCTTTGCGCTTTTCAGCATCTCCCGCTTTTTGGATTCCCTTCTTAGTGCGGGATTCCAAAGAACGGAACCGTAAAACCTGCCTGCCGCAGGCATGGCGGGATAGGTCAG
>JACQBK010000133.1 GCA_016194505.1 Ignavibacteriales bacterium
CCCACGTGCGATATGCCCGCAACCGCCAAAGACGCAGCGATTGCTTTTTCCCAACAAATGCCAAACTGCTGCGCTAAATATATCATCGCGGAACGTAACACGACGCCTTACTTAAGCATCGAGAAATACAATACTCCATCTCTTGAAGCCTTGACATTTGCAGTCGTCACGACATCTCCGGCTTCGGAACTTCAATCTTCTTTTATATTCGCGGCAAACCTTTCGCCGCCGCATGCGTACTCAAGCGAACCGCTGTTTCTTCTTAATTCTTCCTTCTTAATCTAAGCATCTCTCTTTACTACTTCTGTTTTTTCTAGTCCCTCAAGGGACAGTCTAATTATTTTTTCACTTTACTTACTTAAGGAGTGAAAATGAAGCATTTCATCATTTTCATCGCGCTTGTAACGTTTATTTCATCCGTTACGATGGCGCAACAACCGGAAAAAGAAGAGATGCAATTTCTCATCGTCGAGGCTTTGATGAAAAATCCGGAGATTGCGGCGGAATTCCAAAAAATGCAAGCCGCAAATCAGCGCATTACTCAGGCGGGATCGCTTGATAACCCGGAATTAATATTCAAGCTCATGGAAATTCCGGGAACGGAATTCAATAATTCAATGTACGCAAACATCGAGCTTATGCAGATGGTGAGGTTCCCGACAAAGCTTTCGATGCAAAAACAAATTGCCACGGTGCAGGCGGAACACGCACATCACGACCATCTTGAGAAAATGTTGGAGATTGTCTCACAGATAAAATCTGCTTATGCGATGTTGTGGTATGCCCGCACGGCTTTAGAGCTTAACAAAGAGAATCAAAAACTTCTCGAGCAAATATTGAAAGCCGCAGGGACACAGTATGCCGTCGGCAAAGCTTCTCAACAAGATGTGCTAAAAACCAGCATCGAACTGGCAAAGCTAAAAACTCAAGAAGCATCATTACAACAAGAAGCGCATAGCGCCGAAAGCATGTTTCGGTCGCTTCTTAATCGGCCAGCTTCGTTAACAGTGGGTGAAGTTGAATACAGCGAACCACCCACCTCTGCCCCGCCGCTCAACGCCATGCTACGCTACGCTTTTGCAAACAGACCGATGCTCATGCATGATTCGTTAACCATCTATGAAAGCGGGCTTTCTCTGGACTTGATGAAACAAGAATATATACCTGATCTCAAGTTTTCGATCGAATATGTCAGATTGCCTATGCTCGCGGAGAATAGATGGTCTGTTTCAGCGGGAATTACGCTCCCCTTCGCTCCCTGGACTCTCGCGAAATCTTCTGCCCGCGTTGAGGAAGCCACTGCGATGCGTTCTATGAACGAGTACAAGTATCTTGCTTCAAAACGAATGGTCGAAGCCCGGATAAATGACGCCTACGCAAAAACGAATGCGTATCTCGCTGAATGGACCTCTTTTGAGAAAACAATCTTGCCGCAAACTAGGCAATCGGTTCAGATTTTGCTATCCGAATATCAAACCGGTCAAACATCATATTTAATGCTGTTAGACGGGTATCGAATGTATAAAGAAACACGGATGGAGGCCGCTATGGCGCGAATGCGCTATGAACAAGCCAGAGCAACGCTCGAGCGGCAAGTCGGCGTTACCGATTTGGTTACCATTCCACTAGCTTCAGAGGAGAAAAACAAATGAAAACTACGATGAATTTACTTTTTCTGTTTGCGCTCGGATTAACTTTGATTTCCGGCTGCACTTCCAAACAACAAGAACATACACACACAGAACAAACGGCAGCAGAAGAGTATTATACCTGTCCCATGCATCCGTCTGTAAGGAGCAATAAACCCGGGGCGTGTCCTGTCTGTGGAATGGCGCTCGTAAAAAAATCCTCCTTGCAACAAACTTCGGGAACTGCTCTGGGGGGATTAAATGAAGTGACCCTTTCACCCACTCAACGCGTGATGGCAAATGTCTCGACGATACCGGTTGAGCGAAAGACTCTTGAAAACACAATTCAGGCAGTCGGAGTGATTGACTATGCCGAGCCGAATTATCGCCACATAAGCATGCGATTCCCGGGCAGACTGGAAAAACTTTACGTCAACTACACCGGACAAAAAGTTAAACAAGGCGATCCGGTTGCCGATGTGTACAGCCCCGAAGCCATCTCCGCTCAGCGGGAATACCTTCTTGCGCTCGAATCAACCGAGCAAGGGGATACATCTCAACAAAACGAGAGCACTGAGCAAATTCTGACACAATCAAAGCAAAAACTACTTTTGTGGGATTTTACGGAAGAACAGGTAGCGCAACTTAAAAAAACAAGGCAAATTCTTCAGACCCTTACAATTCACTCTCCCATTGCTGGTACGGTTCTAAAGAAGAACGTTGATCTTCAGCACTACGCTGCAACCGGCGAAGATATTTTCGATATTGCCGACCTTTCAACCGTTTGGGTGTACCTGGATGTGTACGAAAAAAATATGCGAGCCGTTAAAATAGGACAGCAAATTACAATCTCGACTGAGGCATATCCCAATGAATCGTTCAACGGTCGTGTAACATTCATTGACCCGGTGTTGAACGGCGAGACCCGCACTGTCCGGGTTCGAGCGGAATTTCCTAATCCAGCCGGCAAATTAAAACCTAATATGTATGTATCGGCGCATATTGGCATACCTACTGCAAATACATTGGTCGTTCCAACTTCTGCAGTGCTTATGACCGGTAAACGAAATGTCGTCTGGGTAGAGGTCAAGGAAAATACATTTGAGCCGCGAGAGGTTGTGTTGGGTACGACGACCGATTCGTTTTTTGAAGTGCTTGCAGGATTGCACGAAGGCGAGAAAATTGCTGTCACCGGTGGATTCCTTATTGATTCCGAAAGCACGCTTCAGCAGCCATCTTCCGCAGATCCGCATGCAGGGCATAATGCCAAATCAACCAAGGATGAGCAGTCAAAGCCTCAAGCTCAGGAATCTGTTCAAAAGCATAATCATTAAGGTACGATCATGATTGAAAGAATAATAGAATACAGCGCCCGAAATAGATTTATCGTCATCCTCTTTTATTTAGTCATCATTGGATGGGGTATATGGGCGGTCGGACATACACCTATGGATGCGATCCCCGACCTATCAGAAAATCAGGTCATTGTCTTTACCGAATGGATGGGACGCGCGCCCAGACTTGTGGAAGATCAAATCACCTTTCCTCTCGTTACGGCGTTACAAGGTGTGCCGGAAGTGCACGCGATACGCGCCCAGTCAATGTTCGGGATGTCATTTATCTATATAATTTTTGAAGAGCGAACCGATATTTATTGGGCGCGAAGCAGAGTGTTAGAAAAGCTTTCCACCGTGCAAACGATGCTGCCGCAAGGAGCAAAGATGCAACTCGGTCCCGATGGAACAGGCGTCGGACACGTTTTCTGGTACACGCTCGAGGGAAAGTATGATCTTGGAACGCTTAGGGCTATTCAAGACTGGTATGTAAAGCTCAATCTTCAGGGTGTACAAGGTGTGGCTGAAGTCGCATCCGTTGGGGGATTTGTTCGGCAATACCAAATTGACGTGAGCCCGGACAAGATGAAAGCGCACAGTGTTACCATAGCCGACATAAAGAACGCTGTGATGCGGTCCAATAACGACGTTGGCGGCAAGATACTTGAGATTTCCGATGCCGAATATTTCGTGCGCGGACAAGGTTACATCACTTCTCAACGTGACATTGAAAACATCGTCGTTGGAACGGGGCAAAACGGAATTCCCATCTATGTTAAAAACATCGGTACTGTGCAGCTTGGCGGCGATATGCGACGCGGCTCGCTCGAAAAAGACGGCACTGGACAGGTCGTTGGCGGCATCGTCGTGATGCGTTCGGAAGAAAATGCCAAAGAAGTGATTGACCGCGTGAAAAAGAAAATCGAGGAAATTTCACCCGGGTTGCCGCAAGGAGTATCCATCAAAACCGCTTACGACCGAAGCACGCTCATTATGGCGGCAGTAGGCACGTTGAAGAGCGCTCTTGTGGAAGAAGCAATTGTGGTAAGCATCGTCGTCTTTTTATTTCTTTTGCATTTCCGAAGTGTGCTGCGCGTGATCATTGAAATTCCGGTCGCGGTGCTTATTGCTTTTATCTGTATGAAGCTCTTCGGCATCACATCCAACATTATGTCGCTTGGAGGTATCGCAATTGCGATAGGTGTCATTGTTGATGCGTCCATCGTGTTGGTGGAAAACGCCTACCGTAACGTCGCGCGCGCTCAAGAAGAAAAAGGAGAATTGCAAACCGAGGATTTTGTAAACATCTCCATCGTTTCCGCAAAGCAGGTGGGACCTGCGATTTTCTTTTCGGTTGCCATTATGGTAGTCTCCTTCCTTCCTGTTTTCTTACTTGAAGGACAAGAGGGCAAACTGTTTCGACCATTAGCATTTACAAAAACGTTTGTTCTTGCAGGTTCAGCCATTATTGCCATTACACTCGTACCAATGCTCATGACATTGCTGACTCGAGGAAAATTCCGGACGGAGAATCAAAATCCTATTACTCGAGTTTTAAATTGGATATATGCACCTGTTATACGTTGGGTGTTAAAATGGCGAAAGACTACCCTCGCTCTCAATGTCATTGCGCTTTTGATCACCATTCCAATGATCATTAAAACAGGTTCTGAGTTCATGCCACCGTTGGATGAAGGCAGTCTTCTCTTTATGCCGGTCACGTTGCCTTCGGCCTCTATCTCGGAAGTCAATCGCATTCTCCAAGTGCAGGATGCAATTATCAAATCAGTGCCGGAGGTCGAGACTGTATTAGGGAAAGCCGGAAAAGCCGAGACCTCAACCGACCCTGCACCTGTCAGCATGCTCGAATCAATCATTTTGCTCAAGCCCAAAAATCAGTGGCGACCAGGCATCACGAAAAATGATATCATTTCCGAGCTCGACGCCAAGTTGCAAATTCCCGGCGTTCGTAACGGGTGGACACAGCCGATTATCAATCGCATTAACATGCTTGCCACAGGAGTCCGGACGGATCTGGGGGTGAAAATTTTCGGTAAAGATTTGGATACGCTGGAACATTTGGCAATCAAAGCAGAGCAAATTCTTCGTAAGGTTCCCGGGGCTGCAGATCTGTACGCTGAACGAACACAAGGCGGTCGCTTTCTTGATATTAAAATTGACCGACAGGCGGTCGCCCGTTATGGAATCAACATCGGCGACGTTCAGGATATTATAGAAACGGCTATCGGCGGTGAAAATATCGGCACAGTGATAGACGGCAGACAGCGCTTTCCCATTCGCGTGCGTTACGAGCGCGAAGAACGCAACACGGTAGAAAAGCTGAAAAATTTGGTCGTTCCTGTCAATACCGCTATGAGTGCTCCATCAATTGCTTCGAGCAAGAATGTATCCGGTGGAGGAAATGAAATGGGCGGCGGAATGGGCTCCGGGCAAGCTGCAAAAACGACCATGAGCGCCGATTCAAAGACATCAAGGGCATTTCCATTACCCGGTACTAACCCCATAGCTTCAACCTCCCGGCGTAGTTATGTTCCGTTAAGTCAATTGGCAACAATAGAAATTGTGCCGGGTCCGCCAATGATTTCGAGTGAAAATGCTCAACTGCGTTCTATCGTCTTTCTTAACGTACGAGGACGAGATATGGGAAGTTTTGTCACCGAAGCAAAAGAACTCCTTACGCAAGAACTGCCTCTTCCTGCGGGATACACGCTACACTGGAGTGGGCAATGGGAAAATCAAATCCGTGCAAAAGAACGGCTCACGATCATGATGCCGATTGTGTTTCTGATTATTTTCGTGATGTTGTATTTCGTAACGAAGGATTTTGCCGAAGCATTTGTTGTGATGCTTTCCGTGCCATTCGCTCTCATCGGCGGCGTGTATCTGATTTATATACTCGGCTATAATTTTTCTGTCGCTGTGTGGGTAGGATTCATTGCACTCTATGGGCTTGCGGTAGAAACAGGCATTATTATGGTTGTGTACTTGCATGAAGCTTTGAATAAAAAATTGCATGCCCATCAGATAGGCAAACAAGGTCCCTTGACAATGGATGATATTACAGAGGCAACAATAGAAGGCTCCGTTCTTCGCCTGCGACCGAAGGTCATGACTGTCGGCACGGCCCTTATTGGTTTACTACCAATTATGTGGAGCACGGGTGTCGGCGCAGACGTGATGCAACCTATCGCGGCTCCAATGATTGGTGGGTTAATCACTTCGACAATCCACGTCCTTGTTGTTACGCCAGTGTTGTTCAGTTACATGAAAGAGCATGCATTGAAAAAGAGAACGTTGGAAATCTCCAAAATGGCAAGCTGGATGCAGTAAGGAACAATGTAATTACGTTTACTGTTTAGCAAATTAACAATACCCACATTATATTAACGAAAGGATGACTTATGAACAAACGCATTTTAGTTCTCGCAACACTTGTCTTCGCATTTGCCGTTGCTGGATTTGCCCAGGCAAAGAAGCAAACAACTAAAGCTGAACCGGTGAAGTACGAGCTTGCTGCAATTAAAGTTGAATCCGCTGTTTGCAATAGCTGCGCTAACACGATCGAGAAAGCTTTAAAGAAAGTGGGCGGGGTGAAGAGCGCGAAAGTTGATATTGATAAAAAGGTCGCAACGGTGAAATATGTTGCGACAAAAGCTAACCTTTCGCAACTAGAGACCGCTATCGCCAACGCAGGGTACGATGCCAATGACACCACGCGGAATAAAGCCGCATACGATAAGCTCGATGCTTGCTGCAAAATTGATGGCGATATGTAAGGAAATTAACCTTCGGAAGGTTATGTAAAGGCTATCTCAAAAATAGATAAAATTGTCATTGCGAGCGTTTTTTGCGAAGCCTGTCCAAGGATTTTGAGATGGCTTCTAATAAAAAATCCCGCTCTGAAATTCATCAGGCGGGAGTTTTTTCTAACTTTTTTAGTCTATGCTTCTTTCGACCAGCGCTCGCTTTGCGCTCGTGCTTCTTCTGACCGCCGAGAAATAGTCAGGGCAAAACCGACAATAAGCGTTACAGTGCCCATCCAAACGAGATTGATCATAGGCTTGACGCTCGCTTCAACCACCAGCGTTTCGCCTTTTTGTGGCACAGATGGGTCTTGCGGCATCTTTACGGAAAACTCCATCTGCGATTTTGATTTATCTTCCTTGTCAGGCTGAATCCGCACGAGTCTAAACTCATACGATTTATTATCTGTGGAGTTATACGTTACCGGAATAAATTCCGGTCCCCCACCCCCTAAATTTTGCATCTTCAACGTAATTTGCTTCTTTTTTCCTTTTTCAAGCACTTCCAAATTAACATTGATTACGAAACTCTTGCCTTCCAGCATCGCTCCTTTTTCAAAATTACTGAAATCAAAATCCACAAACTTCACTGTGAGATCGGCAACATCAACATCGGTGCCTTTCAGAAGCGTGAAGGATTTCTCGTTATCCTGCGAAGGCTCTTCAAGAGAGACTGGCGAGACGTAAAAATCCTTATTGAGAAAATTGATCAGATCGGGATGCCGCAGGGTTGATCGTGTTTGCTCGCTGAAGTGCATTGTGGGGGTAACGATTTTCTTCAACTCCCCCTTTTCAACCTCAATATTGAAGCCGTATTTTTCGTTGTCAATCGGGTGATAGCCCACGTATGTCATCTTGTAACCGAGAGCTTCAACTGCTTTGCCGCGTTCGAGCGAAACAGTTTTCTTCTCATCATATCGTGATGAAGTGACAAATCCTAAGCACATAATAGCAATACCTATGTGGGCGATGGAGCCTCCAACAAATTTAGGATTACCCATGAAAATTCCGTATCCCACTTGGAGGTTTGCTGCTAAAGAAAACGAAGAACAGAACGTGAAAAGCAGGATAAGAAATTCTTCCGAACCCATTGTCAATACAAGCAATGTGCCGACAATACCTGCAATGGTTGGAAGAGCCAAGCTTTTCAGAAGCGAGCTTGTTTTGGAATGCCTCCACCACAGCAATTGTCCCATGCCTGAAAGGAATGTTATCGCGATCCCCAATGGAAGATTCGTTTTTACATAGTAGCTAATCTCAACCGCTGAGGCTTTGCCTTTCAAAATCGAGGTAATGATGGGCGAAGAAGTGCCGATGGCAACAAACAAAGCCACAAAACTTAACGCAAACGCGCCAAGGAAGAGAGCAAACTCGCGGGAAATGAACGAATGCTCCACGGGAACTTTTGGCATTTCTTTCATCCGCATAAAGAGCAATCCAAAACCGATGCCCGCAAACAACACGATACATCCAAGGAGCAACCAATAGACCCACATCCCCGGATCAACAAATGAATGAACCGACGTGTCTCCTAACACTCCACTGCGTGTTAAAAACGTGCTGTAGAGAACGGTGATAAATGTCAAAAGACTTAACGTAAAATTCGTCTTAACAAATGCGCCGCTTTTTCGCTGCGTCAATGTCGTATGAATGGACGCCACACACAACAACCATGGGATAAGCGAGGAATTTTCTACAGGATCCCATCCCCAAAATCCACCCCAGCCAAGCGTCTCGTAAGCCCAGTAGCCTCCGAGGATAATGCCGGTTCCAAGCACCATCGAGCCAAACACCGACCACGGGGTGGCAACGCGAATCCATGAATTATAATCGCGCTTAAGGAGTCCGGCAACTGCCAACGAATACGGAACCGCCATGGAAGAAAACCCTGTGAACAAAATTTGAGGATGTATGACCATCCAATAATTTTGCAGAAGTGGATTTAATCCCTTGCCTTCAACCGGATATCGCGCCCAAATATTTTTTACGGCATCCAGCATCACATAATTGGAAATGCCCGCGGGCACGGGACCCGTTTGAATAAGATCGTTTGGGAATGAATACCATATAAACGCGAAAGGATTCTTCACTACTAACATCAACAACAAAAAGGATACGATCAAAGAATAAACGGACATCACTTCAGGCTCATAATCCTTGCGCGAGGCATACTGCATCAAAAATAAGCCAATGATAGACGTATAGAGCGCCCACAGCGTGAAGCTTCCCTCCTGACCCGCATAGAACGTAGAAATAAGCAGAGGCAGCGAAAGCGTGGTGGAGCTATAATTCCAGATATACGTGTATTGAAACTGGTGTGTAAGGATGAGATACAAAAAAATCGCCGATGCCGTCATCAGCGAGAGAGCTGCTATGTGATAGCAACTGCGCGCGAACAGCAGCCATCGGTTGGATTGAAGTTTAAACGTTCTGTAATAGAAAAATCCCGCAGCGAGCGCGGAAAGAAATGCAATCTTAACGATAACGGCGGCAAGCGTTCCAATCAGCATTGCGGATGATTCCTAGAGAGTTTTCTGTACGGCTTCCGAGGTGCCTTCATATTTTGAAGGACACTTAGTAAGAACGTCTGTTGCATGAAATTCGTTATCAACAAATTTCCCTTTTGCGACAACGCTTGTTGCAAGCTCAAAGTTGTTGGGCTTCGCCCCATCAAGCACGACTTTAACGATGCGATTTGAATCATCTTTCATGTAAAAAGAAAATTTCACTGTTTGCGAGTCGAAATTGCTCTCTTTGTCCTTCACCCACTCGCCTTTTACCTGAACTTTTTTATGAGTCCGTTCAGCTGCTGCAAAGTCCGTATATTCGACATTTGATTCCAGAAAATTGACCGCCCCTAAGACGATGCCAACGACAATAGCAATCGCGGCAACAATGATTTTCACGTTCATACATTACCCCTTTTTAAAATAATTTTCTAAGTCTTTAACCTTCTTATCGAGTTTTAACAAATACCACACGATGCCCCCCCAAATAAGGAGAACAATCAATAATACTATAAACATCTGGTTCTGGCTAAAAAATTCCATCATAATAAACCTCAAGCATGGTGAGATGATCGTTCATATTCCATTCGTGCAATCCGAATGCGTAAATTCAACATCCAAATAAAAAGCAAATTAAAGGCAAAGAGGGAGATGAAAAATATAACGCGCATATTGGGAGCCATCTTCATCTGCACTACCGGTCCTCCTCCTTCGGGGTCTCCCTTTGCGCCGGGGTGCAACCCCGCCATCATTCTTGGCATAACGAAAATAAAAAATGGGACTGTCAAACCTGCAATGATAGAATAGACTGCAGAAAGCGAAGCCCGCTTTTCTTCCGTATCCAATGCCGACCGTAGGGCAAAATAGGCGCCATAGATTAACAGCAAAATAAAAATAGAAGTTTCCCGTGGGTCCCAATTCCAAAACGATCCCCAATTAAATTTAGCCCACAATGCGCCTGTAATTGTGGCAAGAAAGCAAAACAAAAAACCAAGACCCGCCGCAGAAACGGATTTAATATCGTAATCAATATTCTTCGTCCGCAAATAACGGAACCCATAGTATGTCGAAACAAGGAACGCAAGCATTGTCGTCCAAGCGACAGGGACATGGAAGAAAATATTTCGCGCCTTTTGCTCAAGCGCGGGAATGACTGGAAACTCTAACCAGCTTTGTGGCGCGGGTGAAAGAGGAATTGCTATCCCCGCAATAATAACGAAAGTAATGAGAATGATTGAAGCGTATTTGACGAAATTCATATTAATCCTTCCAAACGAAATCAAATAGTAAATACGAGCCGCCGATCATGACGAGAAAATACCCGACAAGCACTTGAAAATCCCCTAACGCTTCGGAAAACGGCTCGCCATCGAGGGCGCGCGTCGTAGCATTCATAACGGTCATTAACAGCACAATAAGGATAGGGAATGAGAGCACGGGATAAAGTGTTCCTCTCGTGTTCGCTTTTGCGACAATTGCCGCAATAATCGTTGCCGCTGAGGCAAATCCTAAACTGCCAAGCCCTACTGTTACAAAAAAAATCGAGGGGGTCTTAATGACAAAGGATCCCGAAAAAACAATCGTATAGAGCACGGTAACAGCAACAATCAACGCCAGGGTAAGCAGGGTGTTGAAAAGAAGTTTCCCAAAATATACGACTGAAGGAGAGGCAACCAACTGCAAAGTCATCGTTGTCCCCCGCTCCTCTTCGCTCACAAAAATTCGTGAAAGGCCGGACATAGCCGTAAAGAAAACCACCACCCAGTACATTCCTGCAAGAACCGTTGAGTTTGGCTGATCCGAACGCAACGCAAATAATATCGTCGCCACTGCTGTTACCACGAACATCAACAGCGCATTGAGGGCATAGCGCGTCCGAAGTTCCGATTGAACATCCTTAAGAATCAACGAATATGTTGAGGAAAAAGCGCTCATGGGGCTGTGTCAAAAATAAGAAAATCTATAAGGAACGGCAAGGTAATTCATTTTTAAATTCCCAAGTGCATTTGCCGCTGACACCAGTCTGCTTCGATTTTGTCATTCGTTGCGACAATAAGAATAGCTGTTTTCTGCTGTTCTTGGACTATCTTCTTGACCACATCAATTCCTTCTGCATCAAGGTTCGAGGTCGGTTCATCGAGGATCAGCACCGGTGGACAATGAAGCAATGCAAAAGCATATTTGAGCCGTTGCTTCATGCCGGATGAATACGTTCGAAGAAAATCGTTTTTTCGTTCCCATAATCCCACAAGACGAAGCACTTCGCCAGCCCGCTCGCCTATTGGAACGCTGTTTGCGCGTATTTTGGAAAGTATCTCCAAATTCTCCAAACCCGTGAACTCATCATACAATTGCAAATACGGACTCACCAAGCCAATTTTATCTTTTACTTGTTCTACATCCAAAATTTTTCCATTGACAACATACGCTATTGTACCGGAGGTCGGACTAAGAACTCCGCATACTATTTTCACGAGTGTTGACTTGCCGGAACCGTTTTTTCCTGTTATCGCCAGCGATTCTCCGGCAGAAAGCGAAAATGCAACATTTTCGAAGATGATCCTTCGATTGAAAATTTTTGATACGTCCCGAACTGTCAGCGTAATATCGTTCACTGGATAATAGCTACCTTCCACTTGAATTCCGCATCGCCACACTCAGCAACGACAAAATAAATACCGGAAGAAACTCTCGTTTTTAAATCTTGCGAAGGAACATAAATAAATTTTTTACCGAATGCTTCGACGATAGGATACCGCTCCGAATACATTAAATCGAGAGAACTACTAAAGATAGAAATTTGAGCGTCAACGCTTGTTGTTCCTTGGACCGGCAACATCAATTTTGAAGCACTGCTCACACGAAGCGGATTTGGCGATGGCTCTAATGCCGATAGTGCATTCGAGCGGCTTAATGATTCGAGATACAACACCCTCCATCCTTTCAAATTTCCGACAGAAAAGTTAGCAGTAATTCCCTTCGATAATTTTTGGTAGGGGGCATTGAGATTACCTGAGCTAAGCCTCACTTCTAATGGGCGCAGAGCCTGAGAGGTTAAATATGTTTGATCAGCTTCGACATTTGCCACGACCGCGTTGATTGTATCTCCAACAACAATAAATTGATATATTTGAGTAGATAATGGAGGCGCAGACACGGAGATAGACGAAGTTAAACCGTTAAACGTTGTGGAGACATTGGGTATATAACGTGGGTAATGATTTCCTTCGGGATAATATTTCGCTATATCCGCCCTATCGCCTGTAAAGAAATTCCAGTAACTGAATAACGCAAACTCAGACTCCATATCCGAGCCATGCTGGCGCAGAACTTGAACAGTGCTTTGAATTACGGGTTGAGTTTTTACGCCTTCCCAAACTTCCCTCATAATATCTCGACCGAACCGTTTCGTAAGAAAATGCGCCCAGATTGAACGTTCATATCCGTAATAGGGCGAAGGTCCATAAATTGTAAACGGGAACGAAATCCCTTGTCCATCCTTAAAATTTTTGAAGTACGTCGGCACATCGAAATAATAATCATTGATATCTGTGAATACCATATCTTCCATCCATACGGCAGAAAGCTCGTAAAAATAAAAATCGAAATTGGGAACTGTATCCCACATCCCATACCCACCAACCTGAGAGGCATGATGAAACTCATGCGCTGCCGTTACTTTTAATCCTTTCATTCCTGAAGTTCTGTAACCAAAAAAATCGTTGTCAATCTCTATATAGGTCGAATATCGTTTAGTTGCTCCGCCTGGGATGAGGTCTTCATCTGCCCAATACGTAGAACCAAAGAGCGAACCCGAAAGTTCACTCACATATACATCATATTCAGCGCCACCTCCTTGTTGTCCATCCGAAGGAGGAGCGGCAAAACCTAATGAGTCTATTTCCATTTTCCAACAATAGTCAAACACCGCGGCAACCGAATCAATATATCGTTCCGTCGTGTTGGGAAGCTTTTGAGAGTTATCTGGGCTCAAGAGCAATGGAGTATTTATCCCGGTCGTATCATAATGAACTCTAAACTTTCCCGAAGGGCTTAGCCTGCTTTTTTGGTGATCAGGCCTTACAATAAGTTGAGATAACCCTGCCTTTAACGATAAGGACAAATCTTCCCTATGCGCTTGGGCAAAAGCGATGAGAGAGGTCCCACATTTTACTTGCATCGGCTGAGCCTCGCTTTTGGTTTGAGCATCCCACTGTTGTTGAAGAGAGTGCAGCGCTTCCAAACGAGGATTAAACGATTGGGATTGAAGAACACTTGCCGTCAGCATAAGTAAAAACACACCCCACAAACTATTAGCGCGCAATTTCAAGTCGTATTCCCCTTAGCAACATTTTGCCATCGTAAATTTTGAGAGTGCCTTTTTCCGGCAATGTCACGGCAAGATCAGCTATGCCATCGCCGTTGAGGTCGCCAAAAGCGAAATAACTAACTTGCGGCGCAGGCACCAACGAATGAAATGCCTCAAACGTTCTGTTTCCTTTTCCTTTAAGCCAGCCGATGCTTCCCTTTTCAACATCATTGACGACAATATCGAGCAAACCATCTCCATCGAGATCGAGAATTTGCATATGCGAGCGGTCTTCCACATAGACATCTGTTGCAATTGTATCCGGAGCATTGAACTCTCCTGTCCCTTTCCCTTTTGCAAGCCTTACCATGCGATCGTGTTTGGAAAACGAAAAAAGCAGATCGAGCGCTCCATCGTTATCAAAATCTGCCGTCCAAAAAAAACTTCTCTGTATATCTTTTTCGGGAAGCTCATAGGAGAATTTCTTTTGTCTAAATGAGAGCGACGAATCCCCCAGCGAAACAGCCAGTTCGTATTTCCCCACCGTATTCCGATAAATATATGCCACGTCGGAAAATCCGTCGTTGTTCAAATCGGCGACGGCAGCGCCCAAGAGCGTGTTGGGAATAGTTAGTCGGAAATTACGCTCAATAAACCTTCGTGTTCCTAATTGTTGAAACAGCGTAAGCGATGGATTTTCCGTTGTCGTTACCGCATTATAACAAAAGAAATCAACCAGCTCTTGCCCACTTTTGCTCCATGAGATAAACTCCGCTTGCCCTGTCGTGGGAATGACGGCATTAAGGGTCGAATTGTCTTTATCATCAATTGTAAAGAACGATACAAGATTAGATTGCGGGTAGGAAATCAGAAATCTCTGCAAAGAATCGTGCAGCGAATGAAACACAACATATTCAGGTTTCCCCGCTACCGCGTGCGTGATTTCACCGAGCAATCCCTCATTCGCTCTATTATTATAAAGCGCAAGAGAGTTACTACCCGAGTTTACCAACATGACGTCATTTAATCCATCTCCATTTTCATCGCCAATCCATATTCCCTGAGGGTGGATACCCGTAGCAAATTCTAAAGAATCGTTGAGGATATTTTGTTGCTCGGCATTAAGGTAAAGAAGCAGTCGTTCACCATCGCGGTCAAGTATAAGCGCATCGTTCCGTTTATCGGAATTAAAATCTTGCAAAACAAAATCTTTCGGGCTAATTCCGGCTGAAAAATCCAGTTTGTCCGTTATAAACTCTTCATCCGTATTCAAAAATACCAGCAATGCTCCTGAACGCTCAAGGGCTACCACATCCTTCCATCCATCGCCGTTCACATCGGCAAGGTTAGTTGCGAGAGGAGTTTCCCGGAGCGGAATTTTGTTTTTCTTATGGAAATCACCGAGGCCATCTCCCTCCCATATTTCAACCATCGAGGGTTTTTTGAAAAATAATACCAAATCAAGGTTGGCAGATGTGGACATCGGAGTCGCAACGAAATTCTTTAACTCTCCTTCTATCCGTAAGGTGGATTGATCAATAAACTTTCCTTGACCAACACCATAGAGTAAATGAATCTCGCTCTTCACCCAATCGTAAAAAACAATATCCGCAAGATTATCATTATTAAGGTGAACAAGAGAGAGACTGCCGATAAAATTGTCGGGGGCAATCACGTGCCCTTGACGAAATGCTCCCTTCCCCAACCCAAACAAGGGAACGATGCCCGGATTTTCTCGATTAAACACCAGTATATCGAGTTTTTTGTCATTATTGACGTCTCCGACAACGATGTCCGTCGGCTCAAACGGCAATTGGAGAACGCTCGATACTTTAAGCGTATCTCCCCCAAAATTTAACACGACTGATATTTGTTTTTCCTGTTTATGAATGAGAAGGAGACCAGACTTTCTATTGCCGTCAATATCTCCAACGAAGAGATCATCAAATGGAGAATGCACGTCATGCTCTTGCGTTGAAACCATTGAGAGAGATGAATCAATCTTTCCTTCAATAAATTTTGTTGTTCCCGGAGACCAAAGAAAAACAGTCCGTGCTAGATGGTGGTCTATTGCAACGAACATTTTTTCAAATTTACCCGGCGTTGGCAAAGCGCGGTATTGACCAAACGCGGTTTCAGGAGATTGAGCGTATGATTGGCTAACCGTTAGCCAAAAATAAACTAAGGTTGCAGTAAAAAAATGAGAAGTCCGTTGAAAAGGCTCTGGGGAATTACACACGGAAATTTAAACAATCGTACCAGCGGCCCGCCACAAACATTCTTAGCGCGCCAAAATAGTTAATATCGCTTTCGATGCTTCAATCGCAACTGACGTCTTCGGGCGGCATCGGCATAGCGGCGCTTTTCTTCTTTCGTCACCGGTTTAATCGGCAGCGCCGGAACGGGCTTGCCGCTATCATCAATCGAAACGAACGTCAAATACGCGCTGTTGGCATGTTTTCTATCGCCAGTCAGCAAGTTTTCAGTCGTCACACGCAAACCAACTTCAAGCGACGTATGAAACACCCTGTTCACCGACACTTGTAAAATCACCACTTCGCCCGCTTTGATAGGGTGAAGAAAATTCAACTCATCAACCGAAGCCGTAACACAGACGCGATTCGTATGACGCGAGGCGGCAATAGCAGCCGCAATATCCATCATGTGCATCAGCCGACCACCGAGCAAATTACCCAGACGATTCGTGTCATTCGGCAAGACCATTTCTACCATATGCACTTGCGATTCTTTTACGGTTTTAATGCGCGCCATATGTTTTTAATTCATCCGTTGTGTGGTTTGATCACCGGATGGTTTGTCCTTTATATTATTGTTTTTTTGAGCGGACTTATCAAGGATATCCTGCCTCAGCTTCTCGGCATCGGCTTTGAAGGAGCTTGAGGGATATTTTGTAAAAAATTTTTCGATCTCCCGTTTCGCTTCTACAAGCTTATTGCGCAAATAGAGCGCCTCGGCTTTTTTCAACTGCGCTCGTTCTGCGTATGGCGTATCATAATATTTCTCAAGGATGTGATCAAATGAGATGATGGCGGCTTTGTAATACTCCATTGTCATGTAATTGGTGCCATTTTCGAATTCTTTTTTCGCGAGCTTTGTGTTCAACTCCATGATTTTCGCTTCAGCGTGAGAAACGAGAGAATCCGTCGGGTGGTACTCGATGAATGATTGAAATTCATCAATCGCACGTTTCGTATATTCCTGATCTAGATACGATTTTGGGGAAAGATTGTAATAACACAGCGCGCGCTTAAAACGGGCTTTCGAAATGTATTCGCTCGTCGGCATTGTTCGTGTCAGGACTTCGTATTCGTACGCCGCGAGGATGTATTCTTCTCGCCGGAACCGCGATTCCCCCAAATAAAATTGGGCATCGTCAGCAAGCGCACTGCCTTGATACTGAAGGGCAACAATGCGGAAATCTTCAATTGCATCAAGATAGTCCTCATCATTGAATTTTTTCATGCCCAACTCGAAGCGCTTTTCGGCAGAAAGCGGGCCTGTTTCTTGGCTGGCAGAGCATCCAGCGACCCAAGATAGAATAACAAACGATACTAATGCAATTGAAGCTATACCTAGATTTCTTTTCACACGTTCACTTATTGATTTGAATAAAATACGATCCGTTAGTTTCAGTTATTGGGGTGTTGGACAACTTCTTTATTCTCGTGACCATAGCTTTTTTTACATCATCAGCCATAACGAAAGACGGCTGAAGTCCTGCCGTTAATGGAATCAACCGAACTGAATCAAGAACAACTTTATCGGCTCGTTTTTTAACGATAAGTTCCACACCAAAGGCTTTCTGCGTTAACTCATATTGGGGCTGACTAAAAACAAAATTGCCCAACGAATAAAAAACAAGCTTGTTGTTATATCGCTCCACTCCTTGCGGATAATGTGGATGGTGACCGACCACAATATCAGCTCCCGCGTCAGCTAGCCCCTTTAATTGGCGAAGCGTTGCTTTGTTGGACTTATCAACATACTCGACGCCGCCGTGGTAGCTTGCAATAACAAAATCAACTTTTGTCCGAATATTCGCTATCTCTCTCTGCGCCCGCTCAAAATCATAGAGCGAAATTCTTCCTTTCCATTTTCCCTTGAGGTTAACGAACTGCGTGTATGCAAGAAAACCAATACGCATTCCGTTTCGCTCGACAATTGCCGGGGAGAAACTTGAAACGGAATCTTCAGAAGTGCCCGTAGAATAAATTCCCTCACTCTTTAGGTTCCCGATTGTTTCTCTCAATCCCTTCATTCCGTAGTCGTATGCATGATTATTGGCAGTCGAGACTACGGATATGCCCGCCTGCTTAAGCGCTTTTGCCCCGCAAGGGGGTCCGCAGAAAATAAGATCGTACTGCGGGCTCTGCGTCTCTCCACCCTGCTCGCTGAGCTGGCTTTCCAAGTTCACGAATACAATATCAGCCTTGGCAAGAGTATCTTTCACAAGTTTAAAAGGAAAATCCAAATTCCCTTTGAACAGCTCTTGTCCTACCGTCCTGCCCAAATTCACGTCGCCAAATAAAAACACTCTGACTTGAGCGGTAGAATCTTTCTCCTGCGCAAAGGATCCTGCGGATAAACACATCAGCAGAATTAGCCAAACACGGAAATTCAATTTCGCACCGTAAAGAACAAATAGACAATTAAAAACGCTCCCGTGATGATAAGCGCCGGACCGGCTATTCGGTCAAAGAACGAAGCGGAATTTTCTTTTGAAGACTCGTGATTGAGCGCC
>JACQBK010000134.1 GCA_016194505.1 Ignavibacteriales bacterium
AGGCGGGAAAGGCACCTGCCTGCCGCAGGCATGGCCTGAGCCTCTGACTCATTTTACTTCTCACATTTCACTTTTCACTCCTCACGTCTCACTTGATGTTAAAATACCTTGCTTCCGGGTGATGCACGATGATTGCCGATGTAGATTGCTCCGGCTCCATTTGAAATTCTTCCGTCAGCGATACGCCAATACGCTCAGGATGCAACAGTTTGAAGAGTTTTGCCTGATCCTCCAAATTGGGGCAAGCAGGATAACCAAAGCTATACCGCGAGCCTTGGTAGCCCTGGCTAAACAGCTTCCGGATATCGGGAGCATCCTTTTCTGCAATGCCTAATTCCTCGCGAATGCGCTTGTGCCATAATTCAGCTAAGGCTTCGGCGGATTCGACACTTAAACCGTGAAAATATAAATAATCTTTGTAGTGATTTCCTGCATACAGCTTACGTGCGTAATTTGATGCCGTCTGACCGACCGTTACAACGTGACAAGCTAAGACATCCATCTTGCCGGAATCTACTGAAGCAAAAAAATCGGAGATGCACAGATGCCGGAGATCTGTTTGGCGGATTTCGGATTTCGGATTTCGGATTTACGGAGCTACTTTCAGGAGCGCTGTAAACAATTAAATCATTACCGTCCGATTGGCAAGGGAAATAGCCGTACACAACCTTAGGCTCTAATAATTTTTCTTGCCGGACTTTTGCTTTCAGTTTTTCAAAATCGGGATAAATTTGCTCCGTAAGAATTCTCTGGTAATCCTCCTGACCATTTTTCCCCTTCACAACCCGCCATTGACCTCGTATCAACGCAACTTCATTGATGTAGCGAAACATCTCATCGAGTGAAATACCTTCTACGACCCGCGTTCCCCAAAATGGCGGCGTAGGGACGCGAGCATCCGTACTGACTTTCGAACGCTGAGTAACTTCTACCACTTCTGTTGCATTATCCTTTGGATGCGTTTTTTCTTCAAGTTCTTCTTCGGCAAGAATCATGGCAATTTTAGCTTCTGCGCCAGTCAACGTTTCAGGGTCTTCGGTTACTTTGGGAGCAAAGCTTGGTTGTGTATGTTGAACGATGCCTTTTTTAATTTGCTCCATCAAGCGGAGTCCGTCAAAGGCATCATTCGCGTAATAAACATCTCCTTTGTAAACAGGTCGAAGATCGCCTTCCACATACCGCCGTGTCAAGGCTGCGCCGCCGAGGATAACGGGGATCGTCATATCGCGCTCGTTCATCACCGCCAAATTCTCTTTCATCACTAATGTAGATTTGACGAGCAGCCCGCTCATGCCAATCACATCTGCTTCATGTTCTTCCGCGGCATGAAGCATCGTGTCAATCGGGCATTTGATGCCGAGATTGATGACCTCATATCCATTGTTCGTGAGAATAATATCAACAAGATTCTTGCCAATATCATGGACGTCGCCCTTTACCGTCGCAATGACCATCGTTCCCTTTTGGCTCTCCTCCTCTTTCTCCATAAATTTCTGAAGATAGCCCACTGCCGATTTCATCACCTCTGCCGATTGCAAGACAAACGGCAATTGCATCTGCCCGGAGCCAAACAAATCACCTACAATTTTCATGCCATCAAGAAGAATAGTGTTGATAATTTCCAACGCTGAATATTGTTTTAACCCTTCGTCAAGATCAGTTCGCAGATCAACCTTATCACCTTCGATAATGCGGTTCTTCAATCGCTCTTCAATAGTGTCTCCCTGAACACCCCATTTCTTTTTCGTTTCTCCTTGTTGACCTGAATAATACGCCATCAACTCCGTTAAGGGATCATACGCAAGCTTTTTGTTCGCGCCTTCTCCCTCAAACCTGCGCTCATCAAAAATAAGCTGACGGGCTAATTCGCGACCGCGTTCGTCAATTTTAAAGAGGGGCATGATTTTCGAAGCATGCACGATTGCCATATCAAGCCCGGCTTCGACCGCAAAATGCAAAAAGACACTGTTGAGCACATGGCGCACATGCGGCGAAAGCCCGAACGAAATATTGCTCACACCCAAAATAGTATGAACATCGGGAAACTCCCGCTTCATAAGCCGTATCGCCTCGATAGTTTCGGTTCCTGCGCGGCGGAATTCTTCATCACCCGAGCCAAGCGTGAACGTCAACGCATCAAAAATAAGGTCATGGGGTTTCATATGATACCTATTCACGACCAAATTATACATGCGCTTCGCGATGGCAAGCTTGCTTTCGGCAGTTTTCGCCATCCCTTTTTCATCAATCGTTAAAGCGATAACCGCAGCGCCGTATTTTTTGCAAAGCGGGATAACATGATTGATGCGCTCTTCGCCATCCTCAAGATTGATGGAATTAACAACCGCCTTGCCGCCGATTCGTTGCAACGCTTCTTCAATGACATTTGTTTCTGTGGAATCAATCACCAACGGAATAGTAATTTGCGTGTTGAAGCGCGCAATCAGCTCCCGCATATCGGCGGCTTCATCCCGTCCGACATACGCGGCGCACACATCGAGCATGTGCGCTTGCTCTTTTACCTGTTCGCGACCCATCGCAACCATTCCTTCCCAATCTTCTTTGGCGAGAAGATCGCGGAAGAGCTTGCTGCCGTTTGCGTTCGTTCGCTCGCCAACAAGAATGGGCGGCGGCATGATGCTAAAGGGGGACACTTGATAAAGGCTTGAAGCACCCGAGGTAAAT
>JACQBK010000123.1 GCA_016194505.1 Ignavibacteriales bacterium
AACAGTATGCGCCGCGCCCGGTCATAGTTTGCGGGGATTTTAACGATACACCCAAAAGCCGGACAGTAACGCTCATGAAAGAACGGTTTATTGATTCATGGGAAATCTCCGGCGCCGGACCCGGATTCAGCTTTCCGGCAGATACGCCGAAGCAACGAATTGATTATGTTTTTCTCTCAAAGAATACAGTTCAACATCAAAAGGCTTTTCTGATGCTGAGACCTGTTTCGGCACGGGTTCTCCAAACAGACGCATCCGATCATCTTCCTGTTCTTGTTGAGCTTGAATTAAACACAAGCAATTAAATTGTCTCTTTGTAGGGGCTTATTGTCCCGAAGGGATTCCGTTGGAACAATAAGCCCTTATGGTTAACTTCTTTACATGTCCTTTATGTCTTTTAAACAATAAAACCATACTACTATGCTGGATATAAAATTCATCCGAGAAAATCTTGACCTTGTTCGCAAGGGAGCCGAGGCAAAGGGGCTGCAAATTAATCTTGAAGACATTGTTGCGCTCGATGAGCGGCGTC
This sequence comes from Ignavibacteriales bacterium, assembly GCA_016194505.1. Lineage (GTDB taxonomy): Bacteria > Bacteroidota > Ignavibacteria > UBA10030 > UBA10030 > JACQBK01. The sequence continues at coordinate 533 of JACQBK010000123.1, forward strand.
GCAAACTCCTTCAAGAAGGCGAAGCGTTAAAAGCAAAGAAGAATCAGGTCTCCGCAGACATTGGAAAAATGAAAAAGAGGGGGAGCGACGCTTCTCAGGTTATCGCTGAAATGGATGCCGTGAAAAACCGCATTCACGCCATTGATACTGAACTGCGGGAAACGGAGGAAAAGCTTAACGCTTTATTGCTCACCGTGCCCAATGTTCCACATCCGTCGGTTCCTCTCGGCAAAACTCCGGCAGAGAACAAAGATATTTCCCATTGGGGCGAGCCGCCAAAAGTTGATTTTCCGTTGAAGCCTCACTGGGAACTGGCGGAAAAACTCGGCATCATTGATTTTTCACGCGGAGCGAAAGTTGCGGGAGCCGGGTTCCCATTCTATATCGGCAAAGGGGCAACGTTTGAACGGGCGTTGATCAATTTCTTTTTAGACCAAGCCGTGCAGCGTGGCTACAAAGAAATAGCACCCCCCATTGTAGTGAATGAGGATAGTGCCCGCGGCACAGGGCAAATTCCCGACAAAGAAGATTTGATGTATATCGTAGAGCGCGATCAGCTTTTTATGATACCGACTGCGGAGGTCCCGGTGACCAATTTCCACCGCGATGAGCTTCTTGCGGAAAAAGATTTACCGATTCGTTATGCCGCTTACACTCCCTGTTTCAGGCGCGAAGCCGGGTCATACGGAAAAGATGTGCGTGGATTGAACCGCCTGCATCAGTTCGATAAAGTGGAGCTGGTAAAATTTGTTCACCCCAATTCTTCGTATGATGAGCTTGAGGCATTACGACAAGATGCCGAACATTTGCTTCAACTCCTCGGACTCCCCTACCGCACGCTGTTAATGTGCTCTGGCGATATGGGCTTTACACAATCCAAAAAATATGATCTTGAAGTCTGGGCACCGGGCCAACAAAAATGGCTCGAAGTTTCATCCTGCAGCAATTTTGAAGCTTTTCAGGCGCGAAGAATGAACATAAAATTCCGTCCCGTGAACTCTGGGAAGCCGGAATTTGTTCATACTCTTAATGGCTCCGCTCTTGCATTGCCAAGAATCGTCGCCGCATTGATCGAGCATTACCAAACGCCTGAGGGGAAAGTGATTATCCCTAAAGCCCTTCATTCTTACACGAAGTTCGAGATAATAGGGTAATGCACATAAATTAAATATCAAAGTGTATCCGCCAGTGGTGGATCAGCCTCCGGCTGAAAATGGAAAACGATAAATCAATATTCTTTTGTTTTCATTTTTAAATTTGCATTTTTACTTTTTCATTAACTTATGCGCGCTTTACTGAAACTAAAACCATATCTTACCAAATACCAAAAGACTCTGATATTTGGTCTTCTTACTGTAGTGGGGAGTAACATTTTTACTGTCGCCCAGCCGCTATTTCTTGGCCATGCTATTGATGATTTAAAGATCGGCATCGAGAGCGGGAAAATATTTGGCGGCGATTTCCTCAAATGGGCGGGATTGATCATCGGATTTTCGCTGGTTTCGGGTATTTTTACATTCCTCACCCGACAAACGATCATCGTCGTCTCACGACACATCGAATTCGATCTACGGAATGACCTCTTAGCACACCTCCAAAAACTCTCGTACTCGTATTTTCAGAACAAGCCCACCGGCGATTTGATGGCGCACGCCACGAACGACATCAGCTCCGTCCGCAATGTGCTTGGTCCCGGCATTATGTATCCATCCGATACCGTGATGACATTTGTGATGGTTCTGACGATGATGCTGGTGCAGGATTGGCAATTAACGCTCATCGCCCTGATTCCATTGCCATTAGTTTCCATTGTCGTGTATCGGCTGGGCAAGTCTATTCATGATAAATTTACAAAGCGGCAGGAACAATTTTCTCTTTTAACAACCCGAGCGCAGGAAAATCTTTCTGGCATTCGCGTTATAAAATCGTATGTGAGGGAGAATTTTGAAATTGACCGCTTTGCCTCGTTGAGCTGGGACTACCTCAAGAAAAACCTTGTGCTCGCGCGCATTCAATCGCTTCTTTGGCCCCTGATGTTTTTGCTTGTGGGCTTTTCCATTGTCCTGACAATTTATTTTGGCGGCTTGCAGGTCATAAGCGGACAAATCTCCATTGGCACGCTGAGCGCGTTTCTTGCGTATCTCGTTATGCTCATTTGGCCCGTCATCGCATTTGGATGGGTTATAAATATTTTACAGCAGGGTGCGGCTTCCATGGAGCGGCTGATGAACATTATTGAGACTGTGCCGGAAATCCGAGACACGGAACAAACCGATACGACAATTACCGCCATCAAAGGCGCAATTGAGTTTAGAGGAACGACCTTTACGCACAAGAATACATTGCAGCCGACACTCAGAACTATCAATCTTAAAATTGATAGCGGAATGACCGTTGCCATAGTCGGCTATACCGGCTCAGGAAAATCAACGCTCGTTAATCTTATTCCAAGATTGTACGATATATCTGACGGCAACCTGTTGATTGATGGCAAAGATATTAAAACCATTCCTCTTGAAGTGTTGAGATCGAACATAGGCTACGTGCCACAGGAGACCTTCCTTTTCTCTGATACGCTCGCGGATAATATTCGCTATGGGGCTGACAATGGTACAGAGGAGCAAATCCGGCAAGCGGCAGAAATTTCTCAAATAGCGAAGGACATTAGGGAGTTTCCAAAGGGATTCGAAACAATGATCGGCGAACGGGGAATTACTCTTTCCGGCGGTCAAAAACAGCGTACAAGCATTGCGCGCGCGCTCATCCGTCAGCCAAAAATATTGATACTTGATGATGCGCTTTCCTCTGTGGATACATATACGGAAGAAGAAATTCTGAAACGCCTGCGCTCGTTTATGAAAGGCCGCACAAGCATTATTATCAGCCACCGCATCTCGACGGTGAAGGATGCGGACTTGATCGTTGTATTGGATAAAGGTGAAATTGTCGAGCGCGGCACGCACGATGAGCTTGTGACGAAAGGGGGCATTTACGCTGACTTGCATGAGAAGCAATTGTTAGAGCAAGAGTTGGAAGAGCTATAACATAGTTAAAAAGTAAAAATTCAAAAGTAAAAAATGGAAAAACAAAAAATGCTGACGCAAAAGCCACAGGACATCAAAGAACGAACTTTTGAATTTGCTATTAGTATTATACAATTTGCCGAACTCGCGCTCGTCAAATGTGGTTTCGAAACAATTGGTTCGATCTGCGACATCTATTGGTGCCAACGTTGAGGAAGCAGTGCCGCGTCCAGCAAAGAAGATTTTGTTTATAAAATGAATATAGCTCTGCGTGAAGCGAGGGAAACAAACTATTGGTTAAGAATTATTCAACGAACTCAAACGGGCATTGCCGATACCCTCAACAAACTCTTACAAGAATCTGAAGAAATCATGAAAATTCTTGGAGCAATTGTCAGCAAAGCAAGAGGCAAGCGAAAGAATTAGAGCTTTTATTTTTTATTTTTTCCCTTTTAATTTTGATTTGCTATTTTTTCCTTTTTACTTTTCAATTTTTCATTGATTTATGCACGAAGAAGAAGTCCTTGGTAAAGCATACGATGCCCGTTTGATGCGGCGGTTATTGAAGTATCTCCGCCCGTACCGATGGCATGTTGCGCTTGGCATTGTGCTCAGCATTCTGACAAGCTCAATGGAAGCCGTGCGCCCGTATTTCATCAAGATTGCTGTTGATACGGATATCGCCCATCAGGATCAACACGGTCTGCTTATCACGGTGTTGATGTTTCTCGGCGTGCTGATTGTTCGCGGCATTATACAATATTTCAACGCCTACTTAACACAGTGGATCGGGCAACGGACAATTTACGATCTGCGTATGGAGATTTTTAAGCATCTCCAAAATCTCTCGCTAAAATTCTACGACAAAAATCCCATCGGCCGGCTTATCACAAGAGTAACGAACGACGTCGAAGTGTTAAACGAAATGTTCTCCTCGGGCATTGTGATGGTGTTTAGCGATGTGTTTACGATCATCGGGATTTTTTATTTCATGTTTTCGTTAAGCTGGGAGATGGCGCTTGTCTCATTGAGCGTGCTTCCCCTTCTTTTTTATGGAACGTTCTTGTTCCGTAAAAAAGCCCGCGAAGCATACCGCGAAGTCCGACTGCAGATCGCCCGCATTAATTCTTTTATGCAGGAGCACATTACGGGGATGCTCGTTGATCAAATTTTTAACCGCGAGAAAAAATCCTTCGATAAGTTCTCCACTATCAATGCGGCGCACCGGGACGCAAACATGAAATCCATCTTCTATTACGCTGTGTTCTATCCCGGTATTGACCTCATTGGTGCAATAGCGATCGGTTTAATCATTTGGTATGCGGGCGGGAACATACTCGGGGGTACAATCACGCTCGGTATTGTTATAGCGTTCGTTCAATTCAATGAAATGTTTTGGCGACCCATCCGCGATTTATCGGAAAAATACAACATTCTGCAAACCGCAATGGCATCATCGGAGCGGATTTTCCAATTGCTCGATGATACAAATCTCCCGAGCGTACATCCGTCGTCAAAACCGTTAGGCCATGTTCGCGGCGAGATCGAATTCAAAAATGTCTGGTTTGCCTACAACACCCCTTCCGACGGAACGAAATCGACGGAATGGGTGCTGAAAAACATTTCATTCCACGTCAATCCCGGCGAAACAATTGCCATTGTCGGGCATACAGGCGCGGGAAAAACTTCGATCATTAGCTTGCTCAGCAGGTTTTATGAAATCCAACAAGGCGAAATCTTTGTTGATGGAGTAAACACCCAGCATCTCCGTCCGGAGGACTTGAGAAAACACATTGCCGTTGTGCTTCAGGATGTTTTTCTTTTTTCCGGCGATATTACGGGCAACATCAATCTTGGTGATGATTCCATTACCCCTGCAATGGTGCAAGAGGCAGCACGCATTGTCGGAGCCGATAAATTCATTGAGCAACTGCTCGGCACATACAAAGCCGAGGTGAAAGAACGAGGCTCTACCCTTTCTGTCGGACAAAAACAGCTCCTCTCGTTCGCGCGCGCACTCGCATACAATCCGAAAATTTTAGTGCTTGACGAGGCAACTTCCAGCGTTGATACGGAAACAGAGTTGCTTATTCAAGATGCTATCAAAAAACTTCTGAAGGGCCGTACTTCCATCGTCATAGCGCATCGCCTCTCGACAATCCAAAGTGCCGATAAAATTATCGTGCTTCACAAAGGAGAAATCCGCGAGATGGGGACTCACCAAGAATTACTCGCTCAAGACGGCATCTACCGAAAGCTGTACCGGCTTCAATACAAAGACCAGGAAGTAAAAGCTTAGTTAAATGCGTTGTTCTACTCTTGCAACTCTCTAAACCGCTCCCTACATTCTTCCATAACAAGGGTGCGATAAAAGGATACACATGAGCCAAAAGAAAATTGTCACCATCGAACGGCACATCATCGAAGAAGAGAGATCGCATCCCGGCGCAAGCGGCGATTTTTCCGGGCTGCTCCGGGATTTGACCCTTGCGTTTAAGGTTATATGGCGGGAAGTAAGCAAAGCCGGGCTGGTGAATATTCTTGGCTTTGCGGGAAAAGAAAATGTCCACGGTGAGCAAGTAAAAAAACTCGATGAGTTTGCCGATGAAACAATCTACAGGGCAATGGATCACGGCGGGCATTTGTGCGTTATGGCATCAGAGGAGAATGAAAATGTACTGCACATTCCGGAACACTACCCCACAGGGAGATATGTATTATTGTATGACCCGTTGGATGGTTCATCGAACATTGATGCGAATGTAACAATCGGGACGATTTTTTCCATTTTCCGCAGGGTGACTCCTTCCGGTAAAGGTTCGATGGAGGATTGCCTTCAGCCCGGTTACAAACAAGTCGCTGCTGGGTACGTTATCTATGGCTCTTCGACCATGCTTGTTTATACCACCGGTGAAGGCGTGCATGGCTTTACGCTTGATCCAAGTATTGGGGAGTTTCTACTCTCTCATGAAAATATTCGAATTCCTAAGCGCGGAAAAATTTATAGCGTGAACGAAGGCAACTATCGCTGGTGGTTTGACGGGATGAAAAAATACGTCAAATACTTGCAGGAGGAAGATAAAACAACAGGGCGACCCTATTCGGGGAGATACATAGGTTCGCTTGTGGGTGATATTCACCGCACGATGTTATATGGGGGTATTTTTATGTACCCCGGCGATACACGAAATCCCGAGGGAAAACTGCGCTTGATGTACGAAGGAAATCCCATGGCGTTCCTTGTAGAACAAGCTGGAGGACGCGCTTCCAATGGCCACCAACGCATTTTAGATGTTCAACCGAAACTTCTGCATCAACGGACACCACTTTTTATCGGCAGCGAAGAAGACGTGAAAATTGCAGAAGAGTTTATACAAAAAAAACGAGAGCTACAACAAAGCGCCGCATCGTGAACCAACAACAAGCTATAGACGAAGCTACATTCGTTGTCGTTGATGTGGAGACAACGGGCATGAATCCGGTGGAAGACCGGATTACCGAGATTGCAATGATGAAGGTGCAGGGCAACGCCCTGGTAGAAGAGTTTTCCACACTCATCAATCCTCTTGTAACAATTCCCGCCAACATTACGTCGCTCACCGGCATTGATAACCTTATGGTGCAAGATGCACCGCCTGCAAGAGAAGTTGTTCCGTACATTGCTGAATTTCTTGGCGATGCCGTCTTCACCGCCCACAATGCGCCCTTTGATTGGGGATTTGTCTCCCACACCACGCAAAGGGAGCGCGGCATCGAGCTTACCAACGCACAGCTTTGCACGGTAAAGCTTTCGAGACGCATTCTGCCTCAGTTACCCAGTAAATCATTGGGTCCTGTAACTCGGTTTTTAGAGATTAAAATCCCGGAGCGACATAGAGCTTCAGGCGATGCGTATGCTACGGCACTTGTGTTGGTAAGATATATTTCTTACCTCAAGAAAAAATATGAATTGAAAACGGTGGGCGACTTGCTGAAATTTCAGGATGGGTACGCTCTTACGGAAAAAAAATAGCCCGAATTAACTATCCAGATTCAACCTTCCGAAGGGTTACGATAAAAATCTTATCTTCCCACTGGTCTTGGGATAGTTACAAGACTCACATTCCCCTCTTTATCAACCGCTTGCACGCCAAATAGAAACTCATCTTTAGAAATATCGAGAGTTATCGTCGTATCAGCGGTAAATGTTTTATGCTGCCATACAGGCGAGCTTGTTTCTCTGTAACTTACATAATACCCCGCAACGTCAGATTCTTTATTTTTATTCCAGCGAAGAACAGCATTATATCCCAATTCGGTATTCATGATACCTACATTGGCGGGCGGCGCCGGAGCGCCCGCAAGCGTGGCAAGCGCGGCAGCATTTGCGCGTGCAATATGAGTGCAATAGTCGAAATCCATAAACTTCGGCAGGTCGCCGAATTCCTTGCCGTTCTCCGTCCGTACGTTTTGGTGCTGCCAGTCATAATTTTCTTTCGCTACGCTGAAGCGCACTGCCCGGAATCCCCGCTCGTGAAACGGGCGATGGTCTCCGCCGCGCAAAAATCTATCTAACCGATACACGAGGTGCACTCCGAATTCTGGGTTGTAAGATTCGGCAAGCTCTTTGATGTACCGCGCAAGGGACCGCGAGCCGCCATCATTTTCCAATCCGAGCGAGATTCTTTGTCGAAACACCGAACCGGTGTCAAGCGGACTGAACGCTTCGGAAAACAATCGAACATATGTATTTTCTTTTGTTCCATCACCACCAATACTGCTGCCGACAATGTCGTTATTAAAAACAGCTTCGACATTCCATTTGTTCTGTTTTGCCATTTCAGCCCACGCTGTAGCCCCAAGCAGCCCTTGTTCTTCCCCAACGAACGCAATGAATACAACCGTTGCATCAAATTTGTATTTGCTCATAACACGCGCCAATTCCAACGTGAGCGCAGTGCCGCTTCCATCGTCATTTGCACCGGTGGCAATGCCTACTGAATCAAGCGGATTGCTTGCGCGGGAATCATAATGTCCGCCGACAACCAAGATTCGGTCCGGCGTGGCATGGTCTGAAGGCTCAGGTCGCAACGTTGCGACAACATTGACAATCTTCGCCGGATAAGGCACTCTCGTAGATGGTGGAATGGTGGATTCATGAAAGTCCACCGACATCCGTCCACCGCTTTCTTTTGCATAGCGCTCGAACTCGGATTTAATCCATCGCCGCGCTGCCCCAATGCCGGTTGTTTTGCTTACCGTATCCGAAAGCGTATGCCGCGTGCCAAACGTGACTAATTTTTCAACCGTCGTTTTGATATTGTTCGCGGAGATCTCTTTAAGTATTTTCTCCACTGCCGGATTTTTACGCGGAGGTTGTTGGGAATAAACAGCCGGCAGAATGAAACAACAGAGAATAAGCAAGAATGATTTTCTCATGAGATTTCCTTGAATTATGTTGTCATTCCTTCGTGTCTTTGTGCCTTAGTGGCAATAGATTATCTTTTTACTACCTCAGGATATTTAATTCCGGTTGCCGTATTAAACACAACCACTGTATCTTCCTCAGTGATTTTACCATCAGGCAGCAAGTATCGGAGCGCGGCAAAAGCGGCGGCGCCTTCCGGCGAAATAAATAATCCTTCCGTCTGTGCTATTTCATAAACGGTATTCACTATCTCCTCATCGCTCACTCCGATTGCCCAGCCTCCGCTGTTGTACACAGCTTCGAGGATCAGATAATCGGCAAAGGCTTTCGGCACCCGCAATCCCGATGCGATGGTAGTAGCATTCTCCCAAAACGCGGAGTTCTTCTTCTGTTCGCCGTACGCTCGCACAATTGGTGCGCATCCCGTTGATTGCACTGAGACCATCTTGGGCCGTTTGCTCCCTATCCAGCCAAGCTTTTCCATTTCATCAAATGCTTTCCACATGCCAATAAGACCGGTTCCTCCACCGGTTGGATACACGATCACATCCGGCAATTCCCAATTGAATTGCTCTCCAAGCTCGTACCCCATGGTCTTCTTTCCTTCAAGACGATACGGCTCCTTCAACGTGGAAACATCAAACCACGTGGTTTCGGTTTTTCGCCGCTCGTTCATGCGTTTTGCGGCGTCGCTGATATTCCCTTTTACTAATTCCACCTGCGCACCGCAGACGAGGGACTCTTTGATATTGATTTCTGGTGTGTCCTCGGGGAGAAAAATGTGCGCTTCTATTCCTGCCCGTGCTGCATACGCCGCGAGCGCCCCGGCTGCATTTCCCGCGGAAGGGATGCAAACGCTTTTAATCCCAAGCTCCTTTGCCTTGGAAATCGCCATAACAAGTCCACGCGCTTTAAACGAGCCAGTCGGAAGCTGTCCTTCATCTTTCATGATCAATTTTGGAAGTCCGAGGTTTTCCCCGAACTTAGGCAACGTGATAAGAGGAGTAATTTGCTCGCCAAGCGAGACGATGTTTTCCTGCCGCTCAATGGGAAGCAGGGGCGAATACTTCCACATCGAGTACGGCTTTCCCTTTAAAGAATCTTTGGTAAATGAGGATTTCGCCGCCGCGAGGTCATAACGGGCAAGCAAGGATTTGCCGCATGAGCGGCAAACGGTTTGAGGCTCGTGGGGAGAATGACGATCTCCACACACGCTACATTCGAGATGAGTGAGAAAAGTCACAAGAATTCAGGAACGTTTTTAAGGTTTTGAAAGTTTAGTTAGAAGTGCGCATAATGTAGAACGAGAAGTGCGTAGAAGCAAGCGTTTCTTGCGTGATTAAGCAGATTCTTCAATTTGATATTCAATCTATTTTTCTTAATTTATCGCTATAGAATTGCCAATCTTTCTCATCCTTTTTTATCATAGACAAGAGGAAAACATGATGAAACGTTTATTAGTTCCTTTCGTCCTTTGTATTCTTACAGCATCATCCACCTTTTCGCTCCCCAGGTTCGCAAGCCGCACAGGATACACCTGCCAAAACTGTCATGTCAATCCATCGGGAGGCGGAATGCGTAACGCTTTTGGGGTAACATACGGCCGCGATGAAATCACCATCAAACAGTGGCAAGAAGAATACAGCTTGGGCGAATTTTTGACGCGAATCAATGATTTTATTTCTTATGGGGTTGATTTTCGCTTTCTAACGTTCTACCAGAAAAAGGACAATCCCGACGCCACGAAGAGTTCATTTTTCCCTATGCAGGCGGATGTGTATTTTAACTTCGCAGTTTCAAAAAAAATCAATATCTTTGCCAACCCTGCGTTTGGACCGTATAACAGGTATGAAATTTTCGGAATGGCAAAAATTCTTCCGTGGAATGGTTACGTAAAACTCGGACGCTTCACACCTCCGTATGGTCTACGCATAGATGACCACACGTCCTACGTAAGAGACGTAACGCCGTTCAGAAACAATTCCGGCCAGCAATCGGGAATCGAAATTGGATTTAATCCCGGTTCTATCAGCCTGCTCGGAGCCGTTACGAATGGAGTGGTTGGAGATCGGGATGGCGACCTTGCCAAAGCTGTGTTCGGGCGAGCCGAAGGACGATTCACCCTCGGACCTGCCAACGTTATGCTCGGAGTCTCATCGTACAATGATGTTTCCAACGGAGAAAAATATAACATGCTCGGCGGGTTTGGAGCGCTTACACTGTTTGAATCCCTGACTATCGTAGGAGATGTTGAAAAAATAGAAGGCAACGCCTCCTTTATGGGAGTCAACTCCGATCGCAACCAGCGAAACAGCCAAAGCCAAAATCTCAAACAGCTTGCCGTTATGGTCGAGACAAGTTACCCACTGACGCAAGGATTTGATTTGAAATTTATGTACGATTTCTTTGACCCCAATACGGATGTTCAAACCGGCTCAACAACGCGCTACTCAGGCGGCTTTGAGTTTATGCCGTTCAGCGGCGTTGAGGTTCGTCCACTGTATCGCTACACGAAAGATACTATTCTCAACAGAAACACAACCGATGTTCATATCCTATTCCATTTTTATCTCTAACAATTATTGATTGACAAACTCGAAAGGGAACTTTTTTATGAGGGGGATGAGATTCTTTAGCCCGTTGTTTTTGATTATGTTCATAGTGTTATTACTTGGCGCAGCGGTACAGGAAAAGTCGAAAGCAAAGCTTACGTACGCTAAAGACGTGGGACCAATGATCAAGCAATACTGCCTTCCATGCCACCTTGCGGAAAACGAAAACCCCAGCGACTTGGCGCTCGATAACTATGAAACTCTTATGAAAGGCGGCAAGCACGGCGAAACAGTTGTTGCAGGAAAACCTGATAAAAGTAACCTCTATCTCAAACTACTCCCCAACCCTCCATTTGGAAAACAAATGGCGAGAAACAAAAAGAAGCTGACCGAAGAAGAAATGAAAATCGTCTACGATTGGATTGCTCAGGGAGCGAAG
>JACQBK010000124.1 GCA_016194505.1 Ignavibacteriales bacterium
GAACTCAAAGGGGAGTTTCTTGTTCTGTGCAATCCGCGCACGAAGAACCTCATCATTGACCTCAGCGACGTGGAATTTTGCGACAGCAGCGGCTTAAGTGCCCTTCTCATTGCGGAACGCAAAATGAGAGAAAACGGCGGTGTCGTAAAACTTGCCGGCTTACAAAAGAAAGTTCTCTCGCTTATTCGCATTTCCCGCCTCGACCGCGCCTTTCATATTCACGATACGGTAGCCAAAGCGCTACGTTCGTAACCGCCGTCTGCTCACGCCGATTGATAATGCTTGAGGTAGCGTGAACAGAGCAGTTCTAACCTAAGGAGATTCCATGGGTTTTACTCCCCTCGATTATGCCATCGTTGGTGTGTATCTGGTCGGTGTTACCGTGATCGGCAGTCTCATTGCAGGCAAACAAAAAACCTCGCGGGATTATTTTCTCGGCGGAAAAGAAATGGCATGGTGGTCGGTTGGGTTTTCCATCGTTGCCAGTGAAACCAGCACACTTACCTTTATCAGTATTCCCGGACTCGCTTACAAAAGCGACATGCATTTTCTCCAGCTCGCCTTCGGATATTTTATAGGGCGTTTACTGGTGAGCGTAGTGTTTATTCCCGCATATTACAAAGGAGATTTGGAAACCGCATACGATTTTCTCGGCAAGCGGTTTGGCATGTCGCTGAGGAAATTCACGTCATCTGTGTTCATCATTACTCGCGTGCTTGCTTCCGGCGTTCGGTTGTTTGCGACGGCAATTCCGGTACACCTTATCACGGGTTTCGATTACGCCACCAGCATTTTGATTATAGGCATCTTTACGTTGATGTACACCTATCTCGGCGGCCTTAAGGCTGTTGTTGCGATGGATGTGGTGCAGATGTTTATCTATATCAGCGGCGCGGTGGCTTCGATGGTTATTATACTCAACCATCTTCCGGGCGGCTGGGGGGATGTGGTTCGCTTTGCTACCGCTGGAGGCGGCGATAAATTCGAGATTTTCAATTCAAATTGGGGGACAGATATCATGAGTTTCCTTACGGCTCCCTATACACTGGTGGGCGGATTGCTTGGGGGAACGTTCCTAACGATGGCTTCACACGGAACGGATCAATTGTTGGTTCAGCGCTTGCTTGGATGCAAAACGAAGTGGGATAGCCAGCGCGCGCTTATGCTGGATGCTACCGTGATTGTGCTCCAATTTGCTTTTTTCTTGATCCTTGGGCTTTGCCTGTATGCGTTTTACGGAGGTATGAGCGTTCAACAGCTTGGCTTGAAATCATCCGATGAAATTTTTCCAAAGTTCATCATTGAAAATTTGCCCACCGGCATCGCGGGGCTTGTCGTCGCCGGAGTGCTTGCCTCTGCCATGGGAACGCTTTCTTCCTCCATTAGCTCTCTGGCATCTTCCACGTATCTCGATTTGTTCAAATTTACCAAGAGAGGGAAGGCGCTCGACCAGAAAAGCGAAGTTCGCTGGTCAAGAATTTTTACGCTCTTCTGGGGCGCAATGCTCGTGGGCGGAGCAATGCTTTTTACCGATACGAAAAATCCGGTTGTCGAGTTAGGATTGAAAATTGCGTCATTTACTTACGGCGGGTTGCTCGGCACATTTTTTCTCGGACTTCTTTTCAAGCGCACCAACCAGCGCGATGCGTACATCGGATTTACCGCAGGACTTTTAGCGATGGTTGCCGTGCTGTATTACACGAACATTGATTTTACTTGGCACACGTTCATAGGATGTGTTGTTACAATTATTGTTGGTAACATAAGCAGTTTGTTCAGCAGCACACGGGTTTCCGATACAGCTTAATAATGTTTTGTGGAGATAAGATAATTTTGTTCGTAGAGCGAACTTCAGTTCGCTAACCAATTTGGCGAGCTGAAGCTCGCCTTACAAAATGTTTAAGAACCCTCCGAAGGTTTAACTCAGAACATGCCCCACAAGAAACGAGTTATATTATTTAGAGTCGAGAAGACGGAGCTTGCCCGCAATCTGTCCGGTTTCTTCGATTTTCTGAGAGTAGAAAAGGGCGTTACAAAACACACTTACCACTCCTACGAGTTCGACCTCGATGAATATTATCGTTTTTTGAAAGAGCGAAAAATCACTAAGGCGAAGAGTGTAACCAAAGAACTCGTCACGCAATTTATCAAACATCTATCGACGAGAAGTAAGCCTCTTTCCGCTCGAAGCACTGCGCGATTTGTCTCGACGATACGCGGCTTTCACCGTTTTCTTGTGGGCGAAGGGAAACTCAACGATGATCCTACCGACGACATTGAAAAGATCAAACAGCCTAAGTTTCTTCCTGATGTGCTTACCTTAGAGGAAATCAACGCCATTTTTAAACAGCCGGATACGAAAGAAAAGCTTGGTCTGCGAGACCGCGCAATTCTTGAGGTGCTGTACGCAACCGGGATTCGGGTCTCAGAGCTAACCAATCTTACGCGGTCAAATCTTATGTTCGATGCTGAGTTGGTTCTGGTGTATGGAAAAGGCTCAAAAGAGCGGCTTGTGCCGATTGGAAAATCCGCAATGGACTGGGTAACAAGATACCAGCGCGAATCTCGTGTTCATTTGTCGAAAAAGGGGAAATCGCAGGATGTGGTGTTCTTGAACTTCCGCGGGTCGCGGCTTTCACGAGCCGCCATTCGGGATATGGTTGAAAAATATGCCCGCGCCGCAGGAATCAAAAAGGAAATTCATCCGCACACATTTCGGCACTCGTTTGCAACGCATTTGTTGGAGCGGGGAGCAGACCTTCGCGCTGTGCAAGAGATGTTGGGGCATGCAGATATTTCTACTACGCAAATTTATACCCACATTGACCGCGAGTATTTGAAGCAAGTCCACCGAGAGCATCACCCACGCGGGTAGGGCAGGGAAGTCATAATGAGGTGTGTTCTGTGACTTGTCGGGCGAGCTTTAGCTTGCCAAAATTGGGTAGCGGACTGTCCCGAAGGTCCCAAAGGGATTCCTTTGGAAGATTCCCTTGGAAAAGTTCGCTTTACGTACTTCTCCTTAATCTAAACCGGTAATCCAAAACGAATAGCCTACATTGAAACGAATTATTGTTACTGCATCAGTGTCTTTAAGTTTTACCCTCGTGGCAAGTATTTGAAAATCCCAGTTTTTTGAAGTTTGTAGGCCCAAACCTAGCGAACCATGCACTCCTCCCAGGCTATTGACGCCTGACGAGTATCCCCCACCCGGACCAATATAAATTGTCGGTGTGCCGTACGTGAACGAAATATAATAATATCCACCGTTCACTAATCCGTACGGAATGAGATTCCCTTCGGTTGAAAACGGTATTCGTGCGCCGAGGTCAAAAATAAATGTGCTGGCCGAAACATTTTTAGTTTCCCCCCACGAACCCTTTTGACCGAGAAAATCATAATTCATGTACAAGCCGAAGTTCTCCGAGAATCCGAATCCCATCATCACCCCTCCGCCCCATCCCATCGTCGTTTCGAGGTTTACCATGTAGGATTTTCCATTAAGATCTGTTTCCGCCGAAAGCGTTTTGAGTCCGCCTTGTACGCTTCCATGAAGGTTGAAGAACAATCCTTCTTGAGCGTTGCTGAACAAGGGGAAGCATACGAAGAGACTTACGAGCGTTATCAAATAAAAATTTTTCTTTCGCATAAAGCCTCCTATGTGTTGTCGTTTTGATAAGCCCTGATTGAACACCCGCCGGGTGGTGCCCATGGGGAAGATATGCCTGCATTTCTGGCATTGAGAAAACACGTAGGGTTGTTCGTTGCCACACTTTGGACATTTCATAAGTATTCCTTTGTTCTTAAATATTGAGCAACTTTACAAAGAATTCCGATAAGGTTCAAGTAAGCTCTTCATGAAGGGCTTACTTATTAATTAGACAGCTCTTTTGTGGTTTCATCCACTATAATGAAAACAGGTGTGTCGTTCAAATTTGCTTGAGTTTGTGGACTTTTTTTACTACTCTATACCCATCAACTCCCGCCGGCATCAAAGTCCGCTTCATGCGGGCAGGCCTCCGGGATTTTTTTTCAGAAAATGGGACGGAATTTTTTCCCCATGCAAAGAAAATTACTCGTATTAGCTGAAGGCAAATTTAGCCCCCTGAGATCTAAAACTGCGAACGGAGCGATTGCTTATTTGCCTGAACAAGTTGTGGCTGTCATTGACAGCACGAAAGTCGGCCTGACTGCCCAACAGGTGCTTGGCTATGGTGGAGGCATTCCCGTCGTCAAAAATTTGGAAGAAGGGCTTCGTTTCAACCCAACGCATTTGCTCATTGGTATTGCGCCTTCGGGCGGACATTTGCCCGATACTTGGCGCGAGACTATCAAACGGACGATTGTGAATAAGCTTCATATCTTGAGCGGGCTGCACACTATTCTTTCGGACGATCCGGAGTTTGCGACGCTTGCAAAAAAACATGGCGCAACGCTGACCGATTACAGAAAAATTCCACCCGAGTCCGAAGTAGTGTCACAAGGCAACTGGCGTACTCGCAAAGCGAAAGTTATCTTAACGGTCGGCTCCGATTGCAATATCGGAAAAATGACGACAATGCTGCAGGTGCAAAAGGATTTCCTGCAACGCGGCTTGAAGGCGGATTTTGTCGCCACGGGACAAACGGGGATCCTCATCCGGGGCCGCGGCATTGCCGTAGATTCCATTATCAGCGATTACATCGCCGGATGTATAGAGCTGGAAGTTGACCGGTCGGTTGCCGAAGGATACGATTATATTTTCGTCGAAGGGCAAGGCGCGTTGACCCACATGGGGTATTCCGGTGTGACGATGGGGCTTATCCATGGCGCCATGCCTGACGCATTGATTCTATGCCACCAGCCCGCCCGGTTGAAAGACGATTACGCGTTGCCGCTCCCCGATTTGAATCGTCTCGTCAAGTTGCATGAAGAAGTTGTTAATATTTTTCGACCCACGAAAGTCGTCGGCATAGGCATTAACTCTGTCGGTCTCACGGACGAAGAATCCATCGAATCAGCGGAGAACATTGCACAGCAAACAGGCTTGCCGGCAATTGATACATTTCGTTTCGGAGCGCAAAAGCTGAGCGATGCGCTGCTTCAGTATTTTCGTCCATAATGGTTTTTTATTCGCTTTTGACGTAAGGAGATTTTCTTGCAACACATTCGCTACCAAGATAATCAATTGTATTGTGAAGATATTCCTCTCCACGAGCTTGTTGAGGAATTCGACACACCGCTGTATGTGTACAGCAAAAATCAAATTGTTGAAAATTTTCGCGCGCTCGATACGCCTCTCGCCGGAACAAACCATGTTATTTGCTACGCGCTCAAGGCAAATTCCAATGTATCGTTGCTCAAAGTATTGGCAAACGAAGGGGCAGGCGCAGATGTTGTCTCTGCGGGTGAATTATATCTTGCGTTAAAAGCAGGATTTTCGCCGGAGAAAATCGCCTTTGCAGGTGTCGGCAAGCGTGAGGGTGAGATCGAATATGCTTTGAAGGAAGGCATTTATTCTATCAATGTAGAATCAACGCAGGAGCTTCAGCTTATTTCTCTCATTGCGATGAGACTGCACACGAAAGCCCGCATATCGTTGAGAGTGAATCCTGATATTGACGCTGAGAGCCATCCATATATCACCACAGGATTGAGGTCAAATAAATTCGGTATTAGCGGCGACAAAGCGCTTGAGGCATTCCGACTTGCAGCAACGTTATCTTCAATTGAGGTGATTGGCGTTCACACGCATATCGGATCACAAATTACAAAGGTCGAGCCTTTCGTCGAGGCGGCAAAGTATGTTGCAGGATTGGTGGCAAAACTGCGCGAAGCGAATATTCTCATTCATCATATAGATTTTGGCGGAGGCTTTGGCGTGCAATATGCCGATGCAGTCAGGCACGAAGCAGTGCCGGTCGAAGAAAACAACTCGGCGATTCCGGCTCTTGGGGATTTTGTAACGGCAGTCCTTCCAATTCTCCAGCCAACAGGATGTTCACTGTGGCTTGAGCCGGGTCGGTCAATCGTAGCCAACGCTGGTATATTGTTGACAAAAGTTCTTTATACGAAGGAAAACGGCACGAAAAAATTCGTCGTGGTGGATGCGGGCATGAACGATTTGATCAGGCCGAGCCTTTACAACGCGCATCACCAAATCGTTCCATTAAAGATAGAAACGTACGAGCATGAAAAAGTGGATATTGTCGGTCCGATATGCGAAACGGGGGATTTTCTGGCGCGGGATCGCATGCTTTCAAAAGTAAAACGAAACGACGGTCTGGCCGTTATGACAACGGGAGCGTACGGGTTTGTTAATACCTCGAACTATAACGCCCGGTTGCATCCGGCGGAGATTATGGTCAATGGGGAGAAGGTGCGCGTGATTCGCGAGCGCCAAACCCTCGAACAGCTTTAGACACGTACATATAAGGAATATGCATGAAGCTTCATGATGTTGCAGTGGTTGGCGCTACAGGGTTAGTCGGCAGGGTGATGGTAAAAGTATTAGAGGAAAGAAAATTCCCTGTGAACCGTCTCGTGCTGCTTGCGTCGGAGCGGTCGGTTGGCAAGGAAATTTCATTTAACGGAAAAAACGCGCCTGTGCATAAACTCGAGCCTGATCGGTTCAAGCATGTCGAGTTCGCGTTGTTTTCCGCCGGAGCGACGATAAGCAAGGAATTTGCTCCCGAAGCCGTAAGGCATGGCGCGGTCGTGATTGACAACAGCAGTGCATTCCGGATGGATGAAGACGTGCCGCTCGTTGTTCCCGAAGTCAATCGTAAGCAAATATTCAAACATAAAGGGATCATCGCCAATCCGAATTGCTCCACCATTCAAATGGTCGTTGTGCTGAAGCCATTGCATGATCACTTTAAAATCAAACGCGTTGTCGTTTCGACGTATCAATCCGTAACGGGAGCAGGGAATAAAGCCGTTGCGCAATTGGAAGATGAGCTGGCGAATCGCCCGCCGAGAGAAAAGAAATTTCCCCATCAAATTGCGTTTAACTGCTTGCCGCATATAGATGTCTTCCTTGATGATGGTTACACGAAAGAAGAGGTCAAGATGATGAAGGAGACAACGAAAATTATGGGAGAGAACATCAAAGTCACCGCTACGACTGTCCGCGTGCCGGTTATCGGCGGGCACAGCGAATCGGTGAATATCGAGTTTGAAAAAAAATGCTCGGTGGAAGATGTACGAAAACTGTTAAGCGAAGCGCCGGGTATTGTGGTACAAGATGATCCGAAAAATGATCTCTACCCTATGCCTATCACTTCACATGAAAAGGATGATGTGTTCGTCGGGCGCATACGCAAGGATAAAACTGTTCAGAACGGAATCAATCTCTGGATTGTCTCTGATAATATCCGCAAGGGCGCGGCAACAAACGCCGTGCAAATTGCTGAAGTGTTGGCGTTAGGGAAGTAAAGTTATAGATGCCTTTGAAAAAAGAGTGATGTCTTTGCGAGGAGCTTGCCCGCAGTGGCGGGCAAGCGACGAAGCAATCTCATAAATTAGCAGAAAATGAGATTGCCCGCCTGTCGGCGGACAGGCTTCTCCCGACTAAAGTCGGGATCGCAATGACACAAAGATTTAATTTTTCAGAAGCCTTTTTATTAGGAGTATATCGTAATGTTTAAATGGTTTTGTGTTGTGGTATGTTTTGCTTTTATTCTTTCCGGTTGCGGCAAAAAAAAGGAAACCGATCTTGTTACCTTTGCATTGAAGGGCGAAGTTGTATCTGTTGATAAGCCAGCCAAGCGTGTTACTATTTCTCACGAAGAAATTCCCAACTACATGATGGCAATGACGATGCCGTTTAAGGTGAAGGACACTACGTTACTGAGCGGTCTGCAGGTTGGTGATTCGGTACAGGGTACGCTTGCAGTTTCTCGCACGGAGAGTTGGTTGGAAACTCTTTTCGTCATGGGAAGAGGAGAAGTGAAAACCATTTCCGCTGAGGACATGCTCTTCCACAAGCTCTTCAAAGAAGGAGAGCCGATGCCTGATTTCGCGTTCACAAACCAAGACGGGAAACGAATTCGCTTCAGCGATTACAAAGGAAAAGTATTGGCGTTTACGTTTATTTATTCCCGCTGCCCCTTGCCGGATTTTTGTATCCGCATGAGCAATTATTTTGCAAGGTTGCAAAAAACGCTTTCTAAAGAAAAAAATCTCGATGGAAAATGGCATTTGTTGACGATTAGCTTCGACCCCGCCTACGATACTCCCGCCGTGCTGAAAAAATACGGTCAGAATTACGGCGCTGATGTTTCCACATGGGAGTTTGCTACCGATAGCCTTTCAACGATCACCAAACTTGCCGACGGACTTGATTTAACTACCCAACAAGATGAAGGGGGACTCATTGCCCACAATCTCCGGACAGTTCTTCTCGACCGGAAGGGGAACCTCGTGAAAATCATCAAAGGCAACGAGTGGACTCCCGATGATGTTGTTAACGATATTCGTACACTTATCAGTCAATAAGCCGCGCTAACGTTGGAGATTGAGTGAAACCTGATTTCCGTGAACGATTGAAGCAGGGTCCTATTTTATGCGATGGAGCCATGGGAACGCTTCTCGATATGTACGAGTATGAAGAACATCCGCACGAAATCCAGAACATTAAAAACCCTGATATCATTGAGCGCATCCACCGTGAATATATTCAGGCAGGCTCGGAAATCATTGAAACAAACACGTTTTCCGGCAACCGGCTCCGCCTTGCACAATTTCATTTAGAGGATAAGTTAGAAGAAATCAACCGCCGAGGGGTGGAAATTGCGCGCCAAGCCGCGGGAGAGAATGTGTATGTGGCAGGAGCGGTTGGTCCCTCCGGCAAATTGTTGGAGCCAATCGGGAAGTTGAAATTGAGCCAAGCCCGCGATGCATTCAAAGAGCAAATTGAAATATTGGTGAAAGCAGGCGTTGACCTCCTCATCCTTGAAACATTTGTCAGCTTACAGGAGCTTGACGAAGCAATTACTGCGGTAAAAGAGATCACGAACCTTCCCATCGTTGCACAAAAAGCTTTTCCCGAAGACGGCTCTATCCTCTCAGGCACATTTCCGATAGAGGTGGTTGAGCACCTGCTTCAACGCGGGGTGGATGTTGTGGGAGCTAACTGTACGGTCGGGCCTCAGCGTATGTTCAGCCTTATCCGCACGATGTATAAGGATGGCGTGTGTCTTTCCGCGCAGCCTGCCGCGGGCATTCCCACGCTTCTTAACGGCCGCTCTGTCTATCACACCACGCCTGAGTATCTTGCGACGTACGCGAAAGAGTTGGTCCAAGCGGGTGTTACGCTTATCGGGGCATGTTGCGGCTCCACACCGGCGCATATTCGCGCTATCCGCACGGTGCTGAATGAAATGCAAATGCACGGGAGACCGGAATCCTTGCCATCTCGACCGCGCGTTATCAAATCATCTGAATCAATTGTTCCAGCGCAAGAAGAGGCAACGCTTACTCAAGCTGATGACCGCTCGCTCTTCGCGCGCCATATCGGAAAAAAATTTTTAACAACGGTGGAGCTTGATATTCCGCGCGGACTTGATATGTCGTCCGTGATCGAGGGAGCACAGTACCTGCATCGCTACGGCATTGACGCCATCAATGTCACGGATGGTGCTCGCGCGCGACTGAGGATGAGCTCCATCTCGATTTCCTATTCGATTCAACAGCGGGGGGGAATTGAAGCGATAACCCATTTGACAACGCGCGACCGCAACATGCTGGGCTTGCAGTCGGAACTGCTCGGCGCTCACGCGTTAGGGTTGCGGAATATTCTTTGCATTACGGGCGACCCGACGAGCATCGGCGATTATCCTCACGCGACTTCCGTGTTTGATGTTGATTCATCCGGACTCATCCGCGCTGTCAACGCGATGAACAACGGGAAAGATCTCATGGGTAACACCATCGAGCAGAGAACTTCGTTTTTTATTGCCTGCGCTGCCAATGCTTTGGCAGATAACATGGAAACAGAGCTTGCAAAGTTGGAAAAGAAAATCGCTGCCGGCGCTCATATGATTTTTACCCAGCCGATTTATGATATGCGCACGCTGGAGCAATTTCTCAAACGAATCCAACACTGGCATATTCCTGTCATGCTGGGATTGCTTCCGCTGCGGAGCTATAAACACGCTGAATTTCTCCACAATGAAATTCCGGGTATGACCATTCCGGATACCATTCGGGAAAAACTTCGCCATGCCGGTGACAAAGCTTCGACAATAGGCATTGAAATTACCACCTCATTTCTGAGCGAAGCGAAACCCCTTGTGCAAGGCGCTTACCTGATGCCTCCGTTTAAGAAATATGAAATTATTCCTCAGATTTTAGAGAGAATTTCATAGTTTTTCTGCATTCCTCACCCCTTAAATCACGTCTTTCGAACGTTGTTATAGCGCACACGCTAGAAAATTTACTTGCTTTTGTAAAGAGTCTTTCGCAATATTCTTGCGAATATGCAATTAAGAAGGAGACTCTTTCCACCAATGGCTCTATTTCGCTTCCTTTCTATATATTTTATCCTTTTCTGTTTGATTAGTGAAACACTTTCCGCCCAGACCACTCCCAAACACTATCGCAAGCTTACCGCGCTTCGCTCGACCGAACCAATAAAAATTGATGGACGATTAACTGAAAGTGTTTGGCAGCGTCCGGGGGAGAGAGGCTTTATCCAGCGTGAGCCGAATGAAGGCGCGCCCGCTTCCGAAGAGACGGAAGTGTGGGTCGCGTACGATAATGATGCTCTCTATGTCGCCGCGCACATGTACGACAGCAAGCCCGATTCAATTGTTGGGTTGCTTGCGCGCCGTGATGCCGATTCCGAATCCGATTATATTCTCGTTGCCCTCGATGCCGCGCATGATAAGCAGACCGGACAATATTTTCGTGTCAATGCCGCCGGCGCTATTGAAGATGGGACATTTTCCAACGATACGTATTCCGATGCAGGCTGGGATGGGATTTGGGATGTTGCCGTGCGCTTGAACGACAAAGGATGGAGCGTGGAGTTTCGCATACCGTACTCACAGCTTCGGTTCTCAAAGAAAGACGAGTACGTATGGGGAATCGAATTTCGGAGACGCATTCAACGAAAAAACGAAGAATCGTTTTTGGTGCTGCATCCCCGCACCGATGCCATTCGAGTTTCGCGATGGACTGAGTTGCAAGGTATCTCCGGCATTGAGCCCCCCGCCCGGATAGAGATTCTTCCTTACATAGCCGGCACCGGAAAATTTTTGCAACAGCCGTCGGTGGATGCCTTCAACGCAGGGCGAACTGACCCCTTCATTTTCGGTCGCGATTATTTGGGAAAAGTCGGAGCAGACGCCAAGATCGGTTTAAGCGGCGATGTTACATTGGATTTGACATTGAATCCCGATTTTGCCCAAGTGGAAGTTGACCCCGCCGTAGTGAACTTGACTGCGTACGAAATAAAATTTGCGGAAAAGCGTCCGTTCTTTATTGAAGGCTCGAACATTTTTAGCTTTGGTCGCGGCGGAGCCTCCACGTTGCAGGATTTCAATTGGAGAGATCCCAATTTTTTTTACAGCCGCCGTATTGGTCGTGCGCCGCAAGGCTCAGTTACGCATTCCGGATTTGAAGACATTCCGGATAGGACAACAATTCTTGGCGCTGCAAAAGTCAGCGGCAAGTTTGATAAGACTCTCTCTATCGCCGCTCTTACGGCTGTTACCAACCGTGAGTACGGTCGGGTTGATTCTGCCGGTGTGCGGTTTAGCGATGAGATCGAGCCGCTCACATTGTATGGCGTTGTGCGGGCGCAGAAATTATTCAACGATGCCCGGCAGGGACTTGGCGTGCTTGCGACGATGGTCAGCCGCGATCTTCGTGAGCCGCAATTGCAAAACATTCTCAATAATCGTGCACTGTCAGTGGGTCTTGATGGCTGGTCGTTCCTTGACCAAGAGAAAGTATGGGTTGTTACGGGATGGGCAGGGGCATCCTCTATAAGTGGGACGAATAAGCGTCTTGTCAATCTTCAACGCTCCGCTCAGCATTATTTCCAACGCCCTGATGTTGATTATATCAAGGTTGATTCCAACGCTACGTCGCTTACGGGTTGGGCGTCCCGCGTTTGGCTTGATAAAGTGAAGGGGAATTGGCTCTTAAATATAGGGCTTGGCGCCATCAGCCCGAACTTTGAGGCGAATGATGTCGGCTTCCTTCAATCCACTGATCAGATCAATATGCATGTGTATGGGGGCTATGCATGGTATGATCCTGACCCCATGTTTCGGACGAAATCGGTGGCTATGGCGACATACCGTGATTACAATTTTGGAGGATTTAAAGTAGGTGATACATACCAGTTGCTTTTAAGTGGCCAGTTCCTCAGCTATTGGGGAACAAGCCTATTTGTAGGTCATAATTTTGAAACGTATGACGATAAAAAGACTCGTGGCGGTCCTTTAATGAAATCATTAAAAAGCGATTTCGCGTATTTTACGCTGTATAGCGACTCGCGAGAAAATCTCAGAGGCACATTTTACACCAACGGCTCAAAAGGGTTATCGGGGGGATGGCATTTTAATACGGGATTGAGTCTTAATTGGAAAGCGTCGAAAACTTTAAGAGTGAGCCTCGGTCCTGATCTTTATAAGACGAGAATAGCGGCTCAGTATATCACCAGCCGGAATAACCCATATCCGAACGCTACATACGGCCGCCGATATATCTTTGCAACGCTCGACCAGACGATACTTTCAGCAACGTTCACCGTCAATTGGACATTTACTCCTACACTGAGTTTTCAGATGTATGTTCAACCTTATTTTTCTACCGGGATATACAGCGGCATTAAAGAGCTTGCCCAGCCGGGCACGTTTTCCTTTAATTACTACGGCGAAGGCAATTCATCAATAAGTCGTACGGATAATGTGTATTCCATTGATCCTGATGGATTAGGTGAATCACCATCATTTACACTGAGCAATCCCGATTTCAATTATAAATCCCTCCGCGCAAACGCAGTGCTACGATGGGAATATCTCCCCGGCTCAACGCTTTACTTTGTTTGGACAAATCAAAAAGTGGATTTTGCCAACAATGGTGAGTTTAACTTCGGAAGCGACCTGCGTACCCTCCTCAACGTTCAACCGGATAACGTTTTCTCCATCAAGATTACCTACTGGTTGAATCCGTAAGGCAAAAAGACAGTCAGTCTGAGCGCAACGAATCCCGATTTATCGGGATGAGTGAAGTCGAAGACTCTCTTGAGACCCTTCGACTTCGTCCCGACACAAAACGTCGGGACTGCCTGCCCGACGGTTCCATTTTTCGGGATCCCGTACAACGGGACAGGCGGGCAAGCTCCTCGCAAAGACATTCCATTCTGTTTTTCAAAAGCCTCATTTATTAACTCTGTGTTCTCAGCGGTAAATCGTTTCTTTGTATCTTGAACTACTTGGCGGCTTTGTGGCAACGCCATCACTTCGTGACGTGACACTCTTTTTGAATCGTTTAGATGTGTTAAGAAATTAATTCGAAGAGGTAGCCTGAGTTTTACTTTTTCGCGCAATCGTTGCGGCAAAGTCGGGGTCTTTGGCGATGGAGTTGAAATCGGGGTTGAGGATCTCGGAGAAGTTATATTCCATGGCAACAGCTTTTGCCAAAGCTTCAAGTGCGTTGGCTTTTTTGTTTTGAATGGC
>JACQBK010000131.1 GCA_016194505.1 Ignavibacteriales bacterium
CGACTGGTGCGTGTGGTGTAAAAAGATGGATAAGGAAGTGTACACCGATGCGAAGGTCAAAGAAATCCTCAACACAAAATTTGTCCTCGTCAAACTGAACGCCGAATCGGATAAGCAGCTCACATACCGCGGGAACAAACTTAGCGAAACAGAATTCGCGCAAGCAATAGGCGCAACCGGCTATCCCACGACGGCATTTTTCGGATCAGACGGCAAGCCCATCACTCTTCTTCCCGGCTATGTGGAGGGAAACAGGTTTGCCACGATTCTGACGTTCATAGGCGATGACCATTACAAGACGACGAAATTTCAGGACTACGTTGCAAAATCCGGGAAAGCCAATTAAAAAATCTTTAACCGCAAAGAAAAAAAATCTACCACAGAAAAACACGGATTTTCACGGAGAAAAAGGATTAAAAATTTTCTGTCTAATTCTGTGAACATCCGTGGCCAATATTTTGCCTTTGCGTCTTAGCGTGACCAATACTTTGTTTCAGGCGATTGTTTCATCTCTATGCCATCCCAACTGACGAATGAAGATTAGCGGATTTTCTTTCGTTCGTAATGCGGTTACGTTCGATTATCCCTTCCTCGAATCAATCTCCTCCATTCTCCCCCTTTGCGATGAATTTGTCATCGCCGTGGGTCAATCAAGCGACGACACTCTTCAAAAGCTGAAATCTCTCAGTTCTCCGAAAATCAAGATCATCGAAACCCTATGGGATGAGTCGTTGCGCACTGGCGGACAAGTCCTCGCTCAGCAAACAAACATTGCGTTGGATCATGTGACCGGCGACTGGGCATTTTACCTGCAAGCGGATGAAGTTGTGCATGAAAACGAGCTGGAAAAAATCCGAGAATCAATGCTCAAATATCATGGCGATAAGAGAGTCGAGGGGCTTTTATTTTCCTATAAACATTTTTACGGCAGTTACCGCTATATTGGAACTTCGCGGCGTTGGTACAGAAACGAAGTGCGCATCATCCGCACGGGGATTGGCGTTCGTTCATGGGGCGATGCTCAGGGCTTCAGAATTGACGGGCGAAAACTTCGCGTCAAACCCGTTGATGCAACCATGTATCACTACGGGTGGGTGAAACCACCTGAGAAAATGCAGGCGAAACAGCAAAGCTTCAATCGGCTGTGGCACTCGGATGAATGGATGAAGCAACACATCGGCACATCATCTCAGTTTGATTACAATAACGGAACGAAGCTGGTTTGCTTCACCGGCTCGCACCCCGCTGTTATGCACAACAGGATAAACAACGAGCATTGGAACTTCGAATACGACGAGACAAAAGTGAAAGAGCCGCTGAAAGATAAAGCGCTCGAGTGGATAGAAGCAAAAACCAGCTTGCGAATCGGTGAGTATAGGAATTATGAGATGATTAAGTAGGAAGTAGGTGAGTTAGCTGACCGTCACCTTAAAGGTGACGGTCAGCTCTGAGTGTCCGGGCATTCAATTGAACGCATCTACATGCCGTCCGTTTTGCTCACCGCATGCGCGCTGAAAATCAATCCCGCCAAAAACCACCATCCCAAGCAATTAACAAATGTTGCGTAGTAATTTTGAAAAAAGCTTCCCACCAAAAAACCCAAGACTGAAAACGTTGCCCCGAGGGCGATAGCCCGTACCTGTTCATTAGTAGCTTTTTTTGCAGTAGTAAAGCCAGCTACAAGCGCGCTTACCCACATTGACACAAATGCAAGCAACCCCGGCACTCCCGATGATATCAACGTATTGAAATAATCGTTATGCGGATGGACGGTTGTATCGTAATAGCCGCCTTGCACTCTGTATCGCTCGAAGAAGAAATCCCAATTGTCTTCGCCCACACCAAAAACCGGATAGTCCTTCGCCATGGCAATTGCCGATGTCCATAAATTGAGCCGGGTTTCATTTTTGGATAGATCCATCACGGAAGCCAGTCTGTCTTTTAATGTGGGAACCGTGAGAACACCCACTACCGTAATCGTGATCAAGAATACAACGGACACGATCCCTATCTTGCGGCTACGCGAAAACGCAAAGAGAGGAATTGCGGCGGCAAACGAAAGCCAAATGCTTCGTGCGAATGAACCAATGACTGCAAGAAAACTCACCAGAGACGAAGCCGCGTACCACCATCGCTTTTTATTTTTTTCTTCCGCAAAGAGGCTCACGGAAAGAAAAAAAACCGACATCGCAAGCGCGGCAAAGGTAAGATAAAAACCATAAAAGCCGACTGCGCGATAATATCCCCCCATCGCATCAAGCTGCATGTTGCGATACAACTCAACACCGCCGAAGGTTTGCCATATCGCATAGGCCATGGTAACGCTTGAAGTGACCAACAACGTGTTCACAAGCTTGAGGAGCGTTTGCACATCGTTGATCGTCCAAAACATCATCAGCATAATCAACAGCGGCCATTCATTATCAAGCACGGCACCGAGGCTATGGAGAGGTCGCGGGGAAATCGCGGCGGCAATGATATTCCACACGATATAAAACATAAGCGGCACAAAGAAAAAATGCCAACGAACCTGCCATCTCTTATTGAAAATCCCATCACCCAGCCATCCTAACAACGCGAAACCTATCCCAAACTGCACAGGAACGTGCGAGATCGGCAAGCTGAAAGCAAAAAGAAATAAACCGAATCGTGTAATCTTACCGGGGAAAGTTTTCATAGACATTTCAAATGGTTCCCTGTCAAACGTTGGCTGTAAGCGATGATAAAAAGGAATCAATCGCCATGATAATTTTTTCATGTGAAATAGACGAAGTATGGCGTCCTTGTTCTGCAGTAACAAGCGAGTGGTTGACCTTATAGGGCAGCCATTCATGCATTCCCTGTAAGGGAGTAAAAAATCCGAGCACCGGTGTTTGCATCGCCGACGCAAAATGAATGATAGACGTGTCGGGCGTAATAACGCACACGGCCCCTCCAATCAGCGCGGCAATTTGAAGAAGCGTTGCCTGACCGTGTTCAGGATAAACAAGAACGGATTGAGAAGCAACGCTCCGCCTAACCTCATCTTTCATGTAGTCATCGTTCGGGGCGGCAATCACAACGGTGCGGATTTTTTCTTGTTTGCTCAAATGGACAGCAATGGCTTTGGCTTGTTCGACCGAAATTTTTCTTACCGCCTCCGTTGCTGAAAGATTGAAAACGAGATAGGGTAATTCCTCTCCCCCATGTGCATTTCGAGATCGAAGTAAATGATGGGAAAGAAATTCGTTTACAGTTCTCTTTGAGACATCATCAACAAAAATCTCAAACGCTAACTCTTGTCTTTGAATCTTTAGGGCAAACACCTGTTCGATATAATACGCCAGGGTTTCAACCATATGTTCCGACGTACGGGGAAGTTTCAACAGCCGATTAAAATAAAACTGATATTTATCAGCACCCTGGCCTACCTTATATCCATGGGGAGCAATGAGGTTGGCAAGAATCCCACCGGAAGTCGTACGATTGAATATAAAATTCAGAACAACGTCATACCCATCTTTTCGCGCCCGAAGAATTTCCTGCAAAAGTTTAACCCAATTTGTATGCAAAATGTAAATCGAATCAACATTGGTGTTATATTGAATCAGCTCTGCATTTGATGAGCTTGTGAACACACCGATATATAAACCGGGATGATGGCGTTTGAGATTCCGAAAAACCGGCGTCGTAACGATCATATCGCCCAAACGATCGTAGCGCAAAATCAAGAGTTTTCGTACGCGGGATAACTCAAGGGGTGTGTTGCTGACGGGATTCCGAAAAAATAAGCGAAGAAGCGGATACGCAACGACATTCCGAAAAGCCAACTCTATTGCTTCTATTGCTTTTCTCATACGCGCGGGGCAGGATTGTTCAGTGGCGAAGAAGCGCCATGCGAAATTTTCTCCAGCATCTTCTGCACGGCAGTATAAACGCTTTCCAGCGAAATCACTTTCAGATCGTCAACATCGGCAACGAGCGTCTCGGAATCAGAACCGTACGGCTCCCAGATGCGAAGCTCTTTGTTCGATTGGACATACAACACTACGGAAGGAATTTGAAACGCAGCCGCGAGATGAACGACCGACGTATCGGGGGTAACAAGCAGCGACAGTTTTTCAACAAGTGCCGCAAATTGATCGAACGAATGCGTCTCAGGCGACAGAACAATGGTATCGAACGGCTTTCCGATCTCAAGAGCTTGCGGTTTATCAACCGGCGCATACAGGAGAACTATGGGCAGCGTAGGGTATTTCGCTACAAGTTTTCCTATAAGATTCTGAAAATTTTGAATGCCCCAAAACCTCACTCCGTCTGTCGGCGAAATATTGATTCCAAGGACTTGCTTCCCTTCCCATTTCTTCGCGTCAAAAAAATTTCGAGCGAACTTTCCCGATTCTCCTGATATAACATAACGTATTCGGAATGTTTCATTCTTCGGGTCAATGCCAAAAACAGTCAGCAGCATCCCCAAGCGATCAATGATGTGGGTTTCCTTGCGCGAAAGCAACGGGACAGGTATATCGTATGCGTATTCATTTTCTTTGCTGAGCCCGACATTCCACGTTCCATTCGCGAGGGCGCAAATAACGGTTGACGTGGTCGAAGGGTTATCCATGAGGTCAATCACAAAATCGTAATGCTCATTCCTGATGGAAAATAAAATCTCGAGCGCGCCTCTTAGGGATTTTTTGTAAATCCATCGCTTGCGAACAAGCGGCTCGTTCTCCAACACAAAATGATTATTCGAGCTGAGAAGAAAATCAACGGCTGCTTTTGGGTAGCGGGTTTTTAAAGAATAAATAAGCGGGGTCGAGATAAGAACATCACCAATCCGATCCTGCCGCACAAAAAGAAATTTGCACGTATTAAAATCTATCGTATCGGGGAGAGGTTTAGAGCGTTTGACGATCAGTCGAAGAAAACGAAGAAGAAGGCGACGGAATGCAATTTCAATATTCTTAAACATACTTACTTGGAGAGTCCTTGATCGAGTTTCCCCTCTTCGGCAAATTGAAGCGAATATAACCGCTTGTAAAGTCCGGTGCCGTTTTTCAACAACTCTTCGTGAGTCCCTTCTTCCGCAATGGAACCGCGGTCAAGGACAAAAATTCTATCGCAACGATAGATTGTCGAAAGACGATGGGCGATGATGAACGACGTGCGCCCTTCCATCAGGCGATCTAACGCTTCCTGCACCATTTGCTCGGACTCGCTGTCAAGCGCGGAGGTTGCTTCATCCAGTAACAGGATTTTAGGATTGCGCAAAATAGCCCTTGCTATGGCAATGCGTTGACGCTGTCCGCCGGAAAGCTGGACACCCCGCTCGCCCACTTCCGTATCGTAGCCATGTTCAAGCTGTTCAATAAAAGTGTGTGCATTCGCCATCGCCGCCGCTTCAATGACATGATCATCCGATGCTTCGAGACGCCCGTAGCGAATATTGTCGCGCACCGTTCCGGCAAACAGGACGATCTCCTGCGGCACAATAGCAATTTGAGAGCGAAGATCAATTAAATTCATTTCACGGACGTCTCTTCCATCAATGTACACGCCGCCATCAACGACTTCATAAAAACGCGGAATCAAGTTAATGAGCGTCGTTTTACCGCTACCGCTCGGACCAACCAGCGCAACTTTTTCTCCACGCTGGACCCTGAAGCTAACATTCGTTAATGCTTGCACGTCACCACTGTATGAAAAGCTAACGTTGCGGAATTCTACTTCCCCTTTTTCAATCGTAATCTTCCCTTGCTTGCTGACAAGCTTTTCTTTTTCGAGATCGAGCATTTCAAAAATAAGCCCCGCAGAGACAAGATTTTTCTGGAGACGCGCGATTCCCTCCCCCAATGCTTTAACGGGTTTGGAGAGTGAGTTAATCAAAATCAAAAATGTAATCATCGTCTTGATCGTCATACTCCCCTGCAAAAACAAATATCCGGTGAAGACGACCAAGAGCGAAGCAACGAGCGTGTTAAACAGCTCATTTGTCGGGCTTAACAAAGCCATCACACGGACAATTTTCATCGAATGATGATAATTATCATCTACTTTTTGACGAAATATTTTGCGCTCGTGCTCTTCACGGGTGAATGATTTCACAATGCGGATGGAGGCAATTTTCTCTTGGAGGAATGCAGAAATATCAGCGAGCGTATTGGTCAAATCCCGACTTGAAGAACGAATGCGATCCCCAAAGCGACGGGAAATCAAGCCCAACACCGCAAAGATGACAATGGTGAAAATAGTAAGCTGCCAGTTTGAATAAAACAACGCCGCTGCAAAGACGATGGTAAAGATAAGGTTCTGGGCAATTTCGACGATGAGGAATAACGATTGCTCCAGATTATTGACATCGTTCGTAATGCGGGACATAATGCGCCCGGTTTTCTGCTGGTCAAAATACCGCACCGGCAGCAACAACACGGTATCAAACAATTCCACACGAAAGCGCATTAAAATTTTTTGCTGCGCCGAACTCATGACGTATTCACGGACATAGACGAATACCACTTTTATAAAAATAATAGCAATCAGCACGAGCGCAAACGTTACAATAAGCTGCATGCTTTCACCACTGCCGTGGATGGTAAGATGCTTGAGAAGGACACCGAGTACTTCAATCGGGACATCAACAAAGATCGGCTTGCTTGCTTTGACGAGGTCTCCTATTTTTTGCAGGACTTCAAACAGCTGTGCGATAAGAAACGCGGAGACGGCATCGGAAAGGCTCATGATAACAACAGAAAACAGCCCCAGTGCGATGCGCCATTTGTACTTGATGAAATATGTCAGCAGACGGAAGAAGATTTTCATGGAAATTACAAATGTTTCTGAAAAAGCGACCTTTTTTTTATGACCTCACCCTGCCCCTCTCCTCGAGGAGAGGGAACGATCCTCATTCATTTTATTTTGGACGAAAGCCATACACTGAATCAACGACAAATCAGTTCCTTCCCCTTTAGGGGAAGGTTAGCCTGCCTGCGGCTTGCCCCGTAAAACGGGGCAGGCAGGGATGGGGCCAGCTTTTGCTTTTATGTTTCACTCCACATTATCCAATATCATAAAATCTATGTCTTGTTTTGTTCTTTTAGATGAGGCAACATTCCGGGACGCGTAAAAATCCTTTTCTTTAAATGAACATACGTCATAAATTGGACACATTCCACACAAAGGATTTTGCGCTTTGCAAATTTTTCTGCCAAAACGGATGAGGTTGATATGGAAGGAATATGCGCGCCCTTTGGGGACAAGGAATTTCATTTCTGCAAATGTTTGGTCGGCATTTTTGGTCTTTACCAGCCCCATCCTGTTACATAACCTGTGAATATGGGTATCAACAGGGAACACATCTCTGCCGAACGAAAAAACCAGAACGCAAGCGGCAGTCTTCATCCCCACCCCCTTCATCGAAGTTAAATATTCAATCACTTCGTCGTTCGTTTGTTTTTTCAGGAAACCGAGATCGTATGTGCCCGTGTCTTTTTTTATCCGTTGAAGAATTTCTTTCATCCTTGCGGCTTTTTGATTTTTCAACCCGCCGACTTCAATGACCTTTGCCAACTGGCGCGCAGGCGCTGATACAACTTTTCCCCATGAAGAGTATTTCTTTTTTAGATTAAGCCACGCTTGATGGCTGTTACGGTCGTTGGTGTTTTGAGAAAGAAGTGTCGCGATAAGAGAATCCAATGAGTTGGAAAGTCTTCGCGGTTGCGCCGGCTTGCCGAGATATTCTTCCAGAGCATCGGCAATGCGGATTGTTTTTGAGGATGGAGATCGTTTCATGCTATCGTTTTTTACCGAGACAGATGCCACACTCGCAGATCTCTCGAAGTTTTTCCCATGTAAATATGCCCGTATTATGCCC
>JACQBK010000132.1 GCA_016194505.1 Ignavibacteriales bacterium
CCGCGTTACGATTTTCGGCTCGGGCCAGCCTAACAATTCAAAATGATGATGGATCGGCGCCATTTTGAACACGCGTCTGCCTTCGCCGTATTTTTTCTTCGTGTATTTGAAATACATCCGTTGGATGATGACGGAAACGGTTTCCATCAAAAACACGCCGCCGAGTGTCGGCAGCAGCAACTCTTTTTTCATGAGAACGCACATTGCACCTATAATTCCGCCGAGCGCAAGCGAGCCCGTATCCCCCATAAAAACCTGAGCAGGGTAGGAGTTATACCACAGAAATCCCATTGCCGCCCCCGCCAGCGCAGCACAGTAAATTGCCAGCTCGCCGTTCCCGCGTAAATAGGGGATGGTTAAATATTTGCTCAAGTCTATGTTGCCGGATACGTAAGCGA
This sequence comes from Ignavibacteriales bacterium, assembly GCA_016194505.1. Classification (GTDB taxonomy): domain Bacteria; phylum Bacteroidota; class Ignavibacteria; order UBA10030; family UBA10030; genus JACQBK01. Next base: position 399 of record JACQBK010000132.1, read on the forward strand.
TAATTGCCAGCGCCAACGCAGTGATGCCTACCGTTCCGATGGCAAGTCCATCAAGTCCATCCGTCAGATTGACGGCGTTCGATGTTGCGGTGATAATGAAAATAACCATTGGGATATAGAGGATGCCGAAGTCAAGCTCCAAATTTTTAAAAAACGGCACCGTGGTTTTCGATTTCAGCGGCGCAAGTGCCGGGTCAATCCACTCCGGATGAAAATAAATCACATATCCTACCACCAAGCCCACCAGCACTTGTCCGACAATCTTGTAACGACCTATTAACCCCCTCGGTTTTTTCTTCACGACTTTCAAGTAGTCATCTAAAAATCCTACCGCGCCTAACATTGTCGTAACGAACATCATCAGCAAAATGTAGGTATTCTTCAAATCCGTCCACAGCAACGCGGGAATCAAAATGGACACAAGAACGATCAATCCGCCCATCGTTGGCGTGCCGGCTTTGCTCAGATGCGTCTTCGGCGCTTCCACCTTTGCCGCTTCGCCGATCTGGTGCTCGCGCAACTTCCGGATAATTTTCGGACCCAACCAGAACGCAACGAACAACGCCGTTACCGCTGCCGCCCCCGCCCGGAATGTGATGTACCGAAACACTCCAAACCCCGGAATATGGAACTGCTTATCGAGATATGTAAAAAAGTAATAGAGCATAAATTTTAAAACATTAACCGCAAAGCCTGCCTGCCGTCAGGCAGAGACGCAAAGAAAAATTACAACGAAATTATTTTTGTTTTTCTCCGCGCACTTTGCGAACTCTGCGGTGCGAATCCCTTTTTTATGTTGACTGTTGAACCCGCTCGCTCAGAAACGCAACCACCTCTTCCATTTTCATTCCGCGTGAGCCTTTAACGAGAACGATGTCTCCTTTGCTCACCAGTTCCGATAAATATTCCGCCAGCACATTTTTTTGTTCGTAGTGAAATTTAAAAGGAACCGCTGCCGCATCGTGTGTATGTTTTGCCAAAGGACCGTACGTGAGTAAATACTCCACACCATGTCGTCCGACGGCTTTGCCGATTTTTTGATGCTCGTTGACGGCATCCTTCCCAAGCTCTAACATGTCCGCCAGCACGACAATTTTTTTTCCGTATGTTAACGCGGCGCTTAATGTTGCCAATGCCGCAAGTACGGAGTCCGGATTGGCGTTATACGTATCGTTCAAGACGGTGATGCCACCGAGCTCGAGCAATTGCATCCGCTTGTTTGCGCCTGCAAAGGAGGAAAGTGCCTGCTGGATTTTTTTAACCGGCACATGCATTGCCAGCCCGACTGTTGCTGCCGCAAGAGCATTGTGTCCGTTATGTTTTCCCGGCACCGAAAGGTTTATTGAAAACGGTTTCTTTCCTTTTTGTTTCACTTCCACGCTTGCGCAGGCATATTTGTTTACGCCAAGCAGTTTTCCTTTTACAGTTGCGTTGGTCTTCTCGAAACCGTACGAAATATTTTTTTTCAACCCTTTAGCCTGCTTGACAATTCTTTTGTCATCGCTATTGATGAAACCGATCCCCTTTTTTGCGCGGTGAGCACGCAGCCACTCGAACGCTTCACTCTCCGCTTTTGCGACGCCATCCAAGGATTTGAAAAACTCCAAATGCTCGCGGCCGATGTTCGTAATCAGCGCGTGCGTTGGTTCAAGAACATTACAGAGATACTCAATTTCGCCAAAATGATTTGTGCCTATCTCAATAACAGCGAGCTTATGCTTTTTCTCTAATCGAAACAATGTTTGCGGCACCCCGATATGATTATTTAAATTTCCTTCCGTGCTGAGGACGTTGTATTTCATCTGCAGCACGGTGGTGATCATATCTTTGGTGGTTGTCTTCCCGTTACTACCGCCGATGACAAGAAATGGTATGTTAAATTTCCGCCGATACTGATGTGCAACGCGCCCCAAGGCATGGACGGTGTTTTCCACCACGAGGCGGGGGGGAGTAAGGCTTGAAAGCATCACGGCGTTCATCCCAGCCCATTTCATATCCACCACAAGCGCGCGTGCCCCGGATTCTACCGCCTTAGTCAAAAAATCATGCCCGTCGAATCGTTCCCCACGTATCGCAACGAACAAATCGCCTTGCTTTACTGCACGCGAGTCGGTCGAAACGCCCGTTACCTCGAACCGTTTGGCGTTCTCAAACCCGAGCGCTTGAACGTGAGCGATATTCAATATGTCCGTGCTTGATAATTTCATTTATGATTTCTCTGATTGCGCAGATTACACAGATTGACCGCAGATGGCAGATTTCGCTGATTTATTTTGTCACGTTGCCGTTAATTTAATCTGTGCAATCTGCCATCTGCGAAAAATCAGCGCAATCTGAGTAATCAATAGTCACAACAATTTTTCTACAATCTCCCGGTCGCTAAAATGAATCTTTTCCGTTCCGATAACCTGATAATCCTCGTGACCCTTGCCTGCTACCAGCACCACATCACCTGCGGATGCTTGAGCGATTGCCTTTTCGATTGCCCTACGACGGTTAACTTCCTGCAGAAGCGTAACACCGGGGGGTACGCCTTTGACCACATCGTTCATAATAGCCTGCGGGTCTTCCGTTCGCGGGTTATCGGAGGTGACGATGACCACATCACTCAATCGTCCGACTACCTCGCCCATGATCGGGCGTTTTTTTTTGTCGCGATCTCCGCCCGCACCAAAGACGGCAATAATTTTTCCGCGGTTTGTTCTTGGCAAAACGTCATGAATTGCTTTCAAGCATTTTTCCAACGCATCGGGAGTGTGGGCGTAGTCAATGATGGCTGTCCAGCCCTTTGGCGATGCAATGCGCTCAAAGCGTCCGCGCACGCTTGAAATGTTCGCGATACCCGCTTGAATCGTCTCTTTCGGAATTCCCAATCCCACGCCCGCCGAAAACGCGGCAAGAATATTATAGACATTGAATCTTCCCACTAACGGCGAACGGATCATCGTCGTTTCTCCCGCGTGCTGAACTGCAAACGATGTTCCGTTGATCGAAAGCCGGACATCCGTTGCGCAAATGTCCGCGGCAGAGATAACGCCGTAGGTAAGTTTTTTTGCCGTTGTTGAGGCAAGGATTTTTGTTCCCCACTCGTCGTCGGCGTTGGCAATGCCCCAGCTTGAGGCGGTTAATCCATCAAACAAAATTTTCTTCGCTTGAAAATATTCTTCTATCGTGCCGTGATAATCGAGATGGTCTTGCGTTAAATTCGTGAACACCGCCGCGGCATATTCCAATCCATATACCCTTGATTGATGCAATGCGTGCGATGAAACTTCCATTGAAACCGAAACGCACCCCGCCTGCACCATGCGTGCAAGCAGTTCGTTGAGTTCTAACGATTCCGGCGTTGTGTGCGTAGCAGGTATCACTTCGTTTCCGATCCTGTATTCGATAGTGCCGATCAAGCCTGTTTTGTTTCCTGCCGCTTCAAGGATCGCTTGAATAATGCTCGATGTTGTTGTTTTGCCGTTCGTGCCTGTAACACCCACCAGCTTCATTTTTTTTGATGGGTGTTCGAAAAAATTAGCCGCCATGGTTGCCATCGCTTTGCGGCTATCGGAAACGACCACCTTCACTACGCCGGCGTGCATAAAGAACGAGTCGGGCAAAAAGCTATCATCCTCCATCACGACAACCTTTGCTCCTTTGCCCACAGCGTTGCTGATGAACTGATGCCCATCACTGCCCGTGCCGCGAATCGCTACAAAGCAATCTCCTTGCTCAATCTTCCGGGAATCGTACTGAATGCGATGTACTTCTACATCGTGCGTTACCACCATCCGTCCAAACATCGTCTGAAACAGTTTGGTAACCCTTACACCTTCGAGCAATTGAGCTAATTTCATACATTGTCATTCTGTAGGGCGAACTTAAGTTCGCCTTACGTATTCGATACAATATCACTTGTTACGTGCGATGCGCACTTTGCTTTCCATAAGATGACCGTCACCTCTCAGCCAAAGGCTGATGCGCCTCTGGCGCATAAGGTGACGGTCATCTCGCTAAATTTAATACAGCGCTGCCGTTACTGCGCGCGGCTCGCATATAATTTGAACCGTCGCGCCCGCGTTTACTTTTTGCCCCGCGGCCGGATATTGGCTAACCACGACTCCTGATCCGCGAACCTTCACATCAAAATCATCAACGACCAATCTGTTGATGGCGCGGCGCAAACTCATTCCTTTTAATTCCGGAACAACCACTGCTCCATTTGCAGTAGTGTTGGTTTCTTCTCCATTCAATACTAATTTTACGACATCACCTTTTTCTAATCGTTTACCCGGCTCCGGTATTTGGCGGACAACCACATCGCCTTTTCCGAAGAGCTCGCTCTTTAATCCTTGCCCCTCTAAAATCTTGCTTGCAATGTTGATTTGCAGAGTCCGAACATCCGGAACTGTAATACCGTTGTTGTTCCGTTCTTTTTCTTTTGCCGTAGGAGTTTTTGTAAACCGTCCCGTCGAATTAATAATACGCTCCGCAATCGCATGGAACACCGGTCCGCTCGTGATGCCGCCATAGTATCCCGCGGCGCGGGGATTATCCATCATCACAAGACAAACGACTTGTGGATCCTCGACAGGAAAGAATCCGACGAAGGATGCCGTATAGCTTCCCTCGGTATATTTTCCGTCAACATATTTTTTTGAAGTTCCGGTTTTTCCAGCGATACGCATTCCCGCAATGCGAACGTCCTTCCCCGTGCCTCGTTCAACAACCCCTTCAAACGCCTGCGTAAGGAGATTGGCGGTTTCGGGGGAGATTACTTTGCGAACCGTCTGCGGCTTTTGCGCCAAAATTTCTTCATCATCTTTTGTGCGGACCTTGGAGACGATATAGGGCTTCATCATCACGCCTTTGTTAGCAACAGCCGCGTATGCCAATGCAATTTGCAGCGGCGTAACGCCCACTTCGTAGCCGTAGGCAAGCGTTTGCAGCGTTGTTCCCGACCATTCGTTCGGCTTTTTGAGCCTTCCTTTTACTTCGCCCGGCAAATCCACGCCCGTCATCACGCCGAAACCGAAATCCCTCGCCTCGCGGTATAATCGTTCTGCGCCGATCAGTTCGCTTGCTTTTGCCATTACGATATTGCTCGAAAGCTCAATGGCTTCTTGGAATGAAATCCAATCATACGCGTGCGTGTCTTTAATCTGCCTCATTTTTCCTCGCGGCAGCGCAACGTTCATCACGCCATGCTCGGCGTTGAATCGCTTATCGGGAGTGAACAGTTTGTTCTCGTATGCTGCGGATGCCGTTACGACTTTAAACACCGACCCCGGCTCAAACATATCCGTTACCACCCGATTACGCGAGGCGTTTATGTCGCTTGCGTTGACGCCATTGGGGTTGATGCCCGGCGATGTCGCAAGAGCAAGAATTTCTCCCGTTTTCGGATTCAGCATCACCGCAAGCGCGGCGTCCGCTTTGTTGTGCTCCACGCCTTTTTTCAATTCTTCTTCAACGATGGATTGATAGGCGAGATCAAGGGTAAGCGTAACATCGTTTCCATCGAACGGTTCAATGCGTGGATAGTCAACCGAAGGTCGTGCCCCGCCCAATCCATCGCGCTGCATAATCACCGACCCGTTCTTTCCGCGCAAGTATTCATCCAGCTGAAGCTCAATTCCCGAAATGCCTTTGCTGTCAATATCCGTAAAGCCGAGCAGTGTTCCTGCAACCTCGTCATAGTGATACAATCGTTTCGCTTCGTTGATAGGGACGATGCCTTCAAGTCTCATTGCTTCGATCCGTTTCCCTAACTCCGGCTTTGCCCGCCGCTCCAACCAGACAAACCGCTTCGGTGTGCCAGAGCTATTCGTTGTGCGCAGTTTCGAAAGATAGTACGATTTCGGTTTGTTGAACACTTCCGAAAATTTTTCCGCAATCCGTTCCGCATCTTTGTCAATAATTTTCGGGTCAGCGGCGAATGAGACGTTCATCGTGTTGGACGCGACCACGTTGCTGTTGCGGTCGTAAATATTTCCACGCACGGCAGGAAGCACGACCGCCTGCTCGTACTGTTTCTTCGCCGTCGCTTGGTACTTGCTCGCTTCCATAATCTGAATTTGTGCCAAGCGACCCGCAATCAGCACAAAGAACAGTGCAAAGCCCACCTTCAACGCCAAGAAGCGAGAGGCAAATTGCTTTTCTCCGCCGGCTTCTGCTTTCGCGTCAACCTGTGAAGCGTTTCCCTTTTGGGGAGCTTTAGAATTTTCCTGTTTATTTTTTTTGAAGAGCATCTTCTATGTCGCGAACTTTCTCATGGTCAATGTCCATCCAAACAGGAGCTCCTTTGGGATTCTGCAAGCCGAGCTCCTCTTCCGCTTTTTTCCGCACCTTCTCCAGGCTCGACATTTGATTGATCCGCGCCCTCAGCATTTCCTGTTCGTTCAGAATTTGTTGCAGCTTCACATCCTCTTTGTTGATGTCGTTCATCAATTGGTCAACGGCAATAATGTTGCTGATGTACAGAACGCTTGCGGCAGCGACTCCCATCAAAATCAGAATAATGTTAAAAGGGGAAACCCTCCGCCGGGTGATTTTTCTATTTTTGGGCGGCTGCGGAATTCCCGTTGGCTCATCCATCGCTGGGGGAGGAGGCATCGTGCCGCCGTAGATCATTCTGCGAGAAGGAGGCACCGGACTGCTTGTCGTTGCCCTCTTGCCGGATGGCTCAAGTCTTACAAACGGGTCTGGTTCCCTTGCCCGCTCTGCAAGCACTTCTGCACTATTTTTGTAAATCTTTGCCATAGTGATTACGCTGATTTCGCAGATTCACACGCAGATTCTTGATTTCTCAGATTTCGCAGATTAGTCGCCCGCCGGCCCCGTTTGACGGGGCAAGCTGTCGGGCTGGCAAATATCGCAGATTGGCTATTGGTAATGTGATAAAACCAATCTGCGTAATCCTTAATCTGCGTGCGAATCTGCGTCATCTGCAAAATCAATATCTGAGTAATCATTATCACAGTTTCTCTGCCGCCCTTAGTTTTGCGCTTCGGGCACGGGGGTTTTCCCGCTCTTCGCTCTCGGTTGCTTCAATCGGTTTCTTTGTCAGAATTTTTAGCTTCGGCGTAACGATCGTATCCGGCACAAGCTTGTTGCCTGATGCGATGGAGGTCGCTGCAGCTTCTTTGAACGCCTGTTTTACTATCCTGTCTTCAAGAGAGTGATAAGAGATGACGACCACCCGCCCGCCTTTTTCCAGCAAATCAATTGCATCCGTAAGGGCGATTTTTAAGTTTTCCAATTCATCATTGACCTCAATGCGGATTGCCTGAAATATCCGCGAAAGCGCTTGCGTCAAAAACTTTTTGCCGACTGCTCCTTCTACGATGCGGGCTAAGTCTCCCGTTGTTTCAATCGGAGCGATTGCCCGCTGCCGAACAATAACCCGCGCAAGCCTCCTCGAAAGCCGTTCTTCACTGTAGCTCCAAAACACCTCCGACAATCGTTCTTCCGTGTACTGATTGACAATCGTGTATGCATCCAGCGAGCCGGCACGGTTCATCCGCATATCGAGCCGGCTGTCGCTCCGATAGCTGAATCCTTTCGATGGCTCGTCCAACTGGTATGATGAAACGCCGAGGTCGAACAAAATTCCGGTGATATGCTCATGCCCCATTAAGTGCAGCGCCGATTTGAGATTGTTGAAATTACTGGAGATGAAAGTGACTTGTTGTGCAAATGCCGATAAACGATTGCTTGAGAATTGAATTGCATCATCGTCTGCATCTATGCCGATTAGGGTTCCTGTGCGGGTGAGGTGTTTCAAGATCGCCTCTGCGTGCCCACCGCCGCCCAGTGTTGCATCCACATACGCACCGCCTCGTTTTGTGATAAGCAGTGCAAGAACTTCATTCAACAGAACCGGTGTATGGTATTGCATCGATCGCGCAACCTCCCCCCCCGTTAAAGTTATGTTGACTTCAACACCGCCTCGGCAACGGTTTCGTATGTTGCCGGTTGGTTATTCATGTACTCTTCGTATGTTTTCGGATTCCAAATCTCAACGCGCTCCAACACTCCCACGATAAGCACTTCATTTTCGAGTCCGGCAAACTTCAACAGCTCTTGCGGAATGGAAACGCGCGCTTGACTATCCAACTGTGCATCGGTTGCCCATTGCAGCAGCGTGCGGACGAAGAAACGGTGCTGGGGATTGGAAGGAGAGAGTCCCCGAATTGATTCTTCAAGTTTGTTCCATTCATCCTGTGGATAAACAAATAAGCATTGCTCAAAACCGCGCGTGATAACGAAACTTTCGTTCGCTTCCGGTGAAACGCTTTTGCGTAATTTTGCAGGAAGCGCAATGCGCCCTTTATTATCTATGGAATAGGAAAATCTACCTTTAAACGAAGACATTGAATACCTATAACTATTGCGAGAAAACCCTGATTTTATTTGATGAAAAGACACTTCTCCCATGTTCCCCACTTTTCCCCACACGGAATAGAAATTTAGGGAAATGCTAATGAAAGTCAAGTGAAAAATACGGAAAAATAAGGGATTTTGAGGTGGGTCACAGAGGGGTCAAAATGGAGCCAAAACGGTATTGGGGTAAATTCCCCACTTTTAAAGAAAAAGCAACAAGAACCGCTAAGCCTGCCTGTCCCGCTGTACGGGATTCCGAAAAACGGAACCGTCAGACAGAAACGCAAAGGTTGTTGTGAGGGTGAATATGGCTCACTCGTCTACAAACCCTCGGAAGGTTCTACCGCCCATATTTCGCATCCCGCATCTCAAAAACATCCGTGTCAATTTTTCGGTGGAGGTTCGATGTGTTATTGTATATGTTTAAGTAAAAAAAAATGCAATTATCTTATACATCAAATCATCAAAATGCTATGAACTCTCAACTTTCTCTTCTTCCTCCACGAACAGAAATGGAGCATGCGTACAAGCGCAGTGATGCCTCGTACGACGGTGTGTTTTTTCTTGCAGTCCGCACAACGGGAATTTTTTGCAAACCCTCCTGTACAGCGCGTAAGCCTTTTGAGAATAATGTAGAATTTTATGGTTCGGCACGAGAAGCAGTATTCGCCGGTTACCGTCCGTGCAAACGCTGTCAGCCTCTCGAAACCAACGGCAAGCCGCCCGCATGGGTGCAACAGCTACTTTTCAAAATCGAGCAAGCCCCTACGGAGCGTTATACGGATTCATATCTTCGCTCGTTGAGCATTGATCCTGCAAAGGCTCGCCGATTCTTTTTGAAAAATTACGGAATGACGTTTCAAGCCTATTGCCGCGGAAGGCGTTTAGGAAAATCGCTGGAGCAGATTCGGCTGGGAACGGATTTGGATGATGTCGCGCTCGGCTACGGCTACAACTCGCACAGCGGATTTCGGGAAGCGTTCGTCAAGACGTTCGGGCAATCGCCGGGGCGTAGCCGCTCTGCCGATTGCATCGTTGTCGCGTGGATTGAAAGTCCCATTGGACCTCTCCTCGCCGCCGCGACAGCGCAAGGAGTTTGTCTGCTGGAATTTACCGACCGCCGCATGTTGGACGCGCAATTTGCAACGCTCCGCAAGCGGTTCAAGTCCGCAATCGTGCCGGGAGAAAACGAGCATATTAAACAATTGAAGAAAGAGTTGGAGCAATACTTTGCCGGCACATTGAAAAAATTCTCGTTGAAGTTCATCTATCCGGGCACGCCATTTCAGGAGCGAGTGTGGAATGCATTGTTGAAAATTCCTTACGGTACGACTGTTTCGTACGAGGACATTGCAAAGAAGATAGGCTCACCTAAAGCATCACGACCGGTGGGCACAGCCAACGGGCTTAACCGCATTGCGATCGTTATTCCGTGCCATCGTGTGGTCAATAAAAGCGGCGAGCTTGGCGGCTACGGCGGCGGCCTGTGGAGAAAGCAAATGCTTCTGCGATTGGAGCGGGGGGAGAAAGTGTTTGAGAAGTGAAGAAATTTATACTTTTGTGGAGTTATTTTTGTGTAGAGCGAAATGACATTTCGCTCTACATCCATTTACATCACATTTGTGAGATGCAACATTTATATTTTCGCTAGGTGTTTGTCCCCTGTACTCCTATGTGTTCTTCGTGTCTTTGACATCCTCAATGATTAAATTTCCATTCTTAATAAGTTTCTGAGGAATTCCTTTTGGATACCTTAGATCTTGAACGTAAGTATATAACGTGAAACCATACAACGCCCGTCTATGCTAGAGTTGCATTATCCTTTGGCTTAGAATACCCCTTCGTTTCCAACCCTCCCCCGAGTTTTTCGGAGATTAGAGCATTTTTTTCTTGACAAATTCAAAAGAAAACCATATTATACCAACCAGTCGGTATAATAATTCCATGAAAACAAAAACTCAAAAAACACAGTCTGGTAAAGTACAATTGCTTGAAGTGGCGCAACGGCTGATGCTTGCGAAAGGCTACACTGCCACAAGCGTTGATGAAATATGTCAGCAAGCTGATCTCAGCAAGGGGAGCTTCTTCCATTACTTCGAGAGCAAAGAAGAATTAGGAAAAGCGGCTCTCGATGGCTTTTATTTCCGTCAAAAAGAGGGGATGCTGCAGGCCGAGTTCAGGAAAGAGGCCGATCCGTTAAAGCGTGTAGAAAGTCTTATAGATTTTCTGATTCAAGCCTTTAAAAATCCCGATATACCAAAAAGTTGTTTGATCGGGAATTTTTCACAAGAGCTTTCAGAAACACATCCCGAAATACGCAAGCTGTGTGCCGATCACTTTGCTGATTGGGCTGAAAGCGTGAAAAGCGATTTGGATGAAGCCAAAACAAAATATAAACCCCATACCCCGCTCGACACGCAAAGCATCGCTGATTATCTCATAGCTGTTATTGAAGGTACTTTGATATTGTATAAAGCGAAAAAGGACATCAAGATTTTTGAAAAAAATCTCGGGCACCTTAAACTGTATGTGCAAAGCATTTTTTGAATCAAAGGTCATAACAAATAAATAACTCATCATTCATTAGTAAGGATCAACTCAAATGAAAAACGCAGTCAACTGGTTCGAAATTCCAGTAAAAAATTTTGAAAGAGGGAAAAAATTTTACAGCACCATTTTCGGAGAAGAAATCCAACTTATGGATCATCCGACGCTAAAGTATGGCATGCTGCCGGTTGATATGAAAAGCGGAGGTATTGGCGGAGCAATCGTTCAAGGGAAAGGCTATGATCCCTCCATGAAGGGGTCCCTGATTTACTTGAATGGAGGAGACGATCTCAGCAAAGTACTCTCAAAAATCGAAAAAGCTGGTGGAAAAATATTGGTTCCCAAAACCTCCCTTGGTCCAAATGGATTTATGGCTCAGTTTAAAGACACGGAAGGTAATAGAATTGCTTTGCACTCTATGAAATGATCGAAATAATCTCAACGGCAAACCGGAAAAAGGGATTTCGGTTTGCCGCTTTAATCGCTCCAATTGATTCCGAAATTTTAGCATTGATCACCTTATGGCTACATTACATCACGAAATAACCATCAACGCGCCGCTGCAAAAAGCATGGGAAGTGCTTGCTGATCTTGAGGCGGTGCAACATTATAATCCTATGGTAGCACGAGCGAAGTATATCTCACCGAACAAAACAGGGATAGGTGCAGCGCGGCATTGCGATTTTAAGCCCAACGGATGGGGGAAAGAACGGGTTATCGGTTTTGAGCCTCAAAAGTTCCTGGCGATAGAGCTTTATGAAAGCTCCTGGCCGATGAAATTCATGCGATGGCGCACCTCCTTGAAACCCGTCGGCAAACATACCGTTGTTGAACAAGATTTGGAATATCAGCTTAAGTTCGGCATTCTCGGAAAGCTTTTGAACGCCCTTGTCATGCGCAAGAAACTCGATACGGGAATTGCCGAAGTCTTTGTCGGCTTAAAAAACTTTGTTGAATCGGGGGCAAAATAATAATGAAACCCTCCATGCGGAACGAGGCTGCGAAGAAAACCAAGCCTCAAGCGGATACAGCAACTCCCTTCGACTCTGTTATCAAAGCGATGGAAAAAGTGCGCGGCGTAATACCAACAAAAATGTTTGGCTCGGTTGGTCTCAAGTTCAATGGAAAAGTCTTTGCTATGGTAGTGAAAGAGAAGTTAGTTGTGAAACTGCCAAAAGAACGAGTGGATGCGTTGATTGCTGCAGGCAACGGGGAATACTTCGATCCGGGACACGGGAGGCTTATGAAAGAATGGATTGCAGTGGAACCTTCCAAGAAGATTTCATGGCTTGAACTTTCCAAAGAAGCAAAAGAGTTTATCGGCTCGCTGCGTTGAGATGTAAATACAAACATGTTAAATTTGAAAGGAGAAAAACAAGAATGAAGGGAAAGTTTCAGGGAGAAAATGAAATAACGATTAATTGTTCCAGAGAAAAAATCTGGGACATTCTTACCGACGGATCGGTTTTAACTCGTTGGATGCGTATAGTAAAGCACACGACAAGCAAACAAGAATGTCTGGATGCTGTTCGGTCGTGCGACGTTGAAATGAACGGGAAAATGGGCAAGGTTCGAGAGCGATGTGTCGTATTCGAGGAACATAAAAAAATCGGATGGGAAATGGAATACGACACATTTGGTTTTTCCAAAATGTTTAACAATTATGGATTTTCATTTGAATTAGAACCGGCGGGTAATTCCGCCACGAAAGTTGTTAATAAAGGTTTCTACGACCCTAAAAATTTTGTGGTAAGTTTGATGAACACCCTGTTTATGAAACGAAAAAGCGCTCGCATACGAACAACAGCGCTAAACAATTTAAAGCAACTTGCAGAATCGTATAACTCATAACGCCATGATTAGCAAACAGACATTTCAGTTCTTAAATGAACTTAAGAAAAATAACAACCGGGACTGGTTTAATGCAAATAAAGAGAGATACCAAACAGCTATGGCTGAGTTTGAAACGTTCATTGACCTGCTGATTCAAAAAATTGGCAAGTTTGATAAAGACGTTGCGGGTTTACATGCAAAGGATTGTATATTTCGCATTTACCGTGATGTACGATTTGCAAAAGATAAGTCGCCATACAAAACCCATTTTGGCGCTTGGATTGTAAGAGGAGGTAAAAAATCGGAGCAAGGCGCGGGGTATTACGTTCACGTCGAGAACGACAATTGTTTCCTTGCGGGAGGAGCCCATATGCCGCCGGCGGATTGGTTAGAAGCTATTCGTCAGGAAATTTACCACAACGGAAAAGAATTTAAAAAAATCGTAGGCAGTACGGGCTTCAAAAAATATTTCAAAGAAATAGAAGGTGAACAATTGCAGCGTCCGCCACGGGGCTATGATGCAAACCATCCCGATATTGAATTATTAAAACGAAAAAGTTACCTCGCAACGCATAAAGTGCCAAATACCGTTGTCATGAGGAGTAACTTTATAGAATACTGCACAGGAACATTCAAAGCGCTTTCCCCCCTTAATAGGTTTTTAAATAAAGCAATAGATTGAGGTTCCTGAAAAATCCAAGACTATTGTCTCAGAACCAACCCCATCTCCCCCAACCGTCTCTCCAATTTCTCAGAACCTTGAAAGAGCAGCGTGGAAATTCCAATCTTCTGCGCTCCTAACAAGTTTTTTTCCGCGTCATCAATAAAGAGAATATCAGAGGGAGGGAGACCGACCGCACGAACCATTTTTTCGTAAATTTCCCGCTCAGGTTTTAGAGCGCCGAGTCGGTAGGATAAAAAATGTTTTGGAATCCATTGCAAAACGGGGAGATTTTGTCTGCACAATTCATAATGCAACGGATTCGTGTTACTGAGAAGCGCGACAGGGATACGTGTTGCGACTTGTTTCACAATCTCTTCCATTCCCTCTATCGGCTTGCCGATAATGGTAAGCATAGCCTGCTGCAATTTTTCCTGGCTAAATCCGTTTGGGCGAGTTTGAAACTCACCCGTCTTGTTCAATAGAGTTTCCAACCGTCCAAGAAATTGCTCAGTTGATTCATCCCCACACTCGTATCGCCGTACAATATCAATAATCGACAAGGCGAATCGTTCTCGGTTTTCCGGTGTATCAATCCCCAATGATTGTAGCATCGCCTCCGGATGAATATGAACAAGCACATTGCCCAGATCGAACAATACAATTTTTGGTATGTTCACGATTTTCCTCTACCGGCCTAAGAAACCTGCATCTCCCGCCTGTTACCGCACAGCTCTTGTTTGACCTCTCATATCTGATATATCTCAACTAAGATGGCAAGAAATTATTAAATTTGATATTCCTTTTTTACCGCTTGAAAAATACGCTCATTCACAGCTTGTTTTTTGCTTTGCCTCTCACTATCTTTTTACGTTTGTGGAACGAACATATTCTTTAACCTCAGATATGGAGGATGCTATGTCCAATGAATCAGCAACAATCCGAGAGTGGATCAAAGTTGGAGTCATAACAGGTCTTGCGGCTTCGATTATCTATCCGGTCATGATTTTTGTTCCGTTGCCGAAAGCTGTAGCCGTTGTCTTACTGTGTTCATTCGGACCTTTGTTAAGCATTGCTTGCGTAGGATTGTATCATCTTCTCAAAATTCATCGGGCGGGGATCAAGGCGCAGATAGCCGTTGTTTCGAATATTATTGCAGGCACACTTGTTACCATCATGTTTATCGTTCAGACCGCCGTTAATTTCTCTATGGAAAAATACTTAGCGACGGCGACGGATGCTTCAATAAAAGATTCGTTAAACATGATTTGGAAAGTGGTAGACAAAGTGCAATTAGGTCTCGATATTTCGTGGGACGTCTACATTGCGATAGGGACGTTTTTCTTTGGAATGTGTATGATGGACCACCCTCGTTTTGGAAAAACTTTCGGATCCGTTGGAGTTCTTTTTGCTCTCCTGTTGCTTGCATTTAACTTGGCCACATTTCCTCTTCCTCCTGCTAACAACGGGTTAGTGGATATGGGTCCGTTCGTAGGGTTGTGGTACGCGGCAGTCTCCGTGCAGGCGCTGCGCTCAATAAAATGGGCACATGAGCAAACCGCAAACTGAATAATCGCATGAAAGAGTGCAAACTAAAATCTTAATGAGCTAATTTCTAATTAACTCCTTCTGTCATGCCTTTACTTTCTCCATCAGCCCAAAAAGTACAGGATACACTCACCGGACTTGGTTTGACGAATCAAGTTATCGAGCTTCCGCAGACGACGCGAAGCGCCGCTGAAGCCGCGCAGGCAATTGGCTGCACGGTGGAGCAAATTGTCAAGTCGCTTGTCTTTCGGACAAAGCACAGCAAAAAGCCCATTCTCGTTCTTGCTTCCGGCACAAACCGCGTCAATGAAAAGAAATTTATCGAGCATTGCTCCGAGCCGCTTGAGCGTCCAGATGCCGAATATGTCCGCGCGCAAACAGGATTTGTCATTGGCGGCGTCGCTCCGGTCGGTCACGCCGTTCCCCTTGAAACATACATTGATGAGGATTTGATGAAGCTTCAAGAAATTTGGGCGGCGGCAGGAAATCCGTTTGCCGTCTTCAAGCTCACGCCCGCAGACCTTCTCACAATGACGGGTGGGAAAGTGGTTTCGGTGAAATAAGATTTAACTATGCTTACTCGAGATTACTTACTACGCATGATCAGCTCGCTGGCGCGGGTGCTTGCGAAGATATTGTTTCATAAAGAGGCGAAGCAATACGACCAAGCGATGGAAGAACTCCAGCAAGCCGGCAAGCAATTGTTAGGAATGAATCTTCTCCTGCTCAGTTCTCTCTCGGACAAAGAATTAATCGCCTTGTTGAAACTCGGTGAGCGGTTCGACGTGGAAAAATGTCTCGCTGCGGCGGAGTTGCTGCGTGAGCAATCGGAGCTTCAGGAGCTTTCCGGCGAAGCGGATGAAAGCGCGCACAGCGCGATGAAATCATTAAGCTTGTTCACGGAGTTAGTCCAATATGAAAAGGAAGCTCTCCCTCAGGAATATTTTGAAAAAATTGGAGCCTTGATTCAAAGGCTTTCTACGTTTGAGCTTCCGAAATCCATTTCGCAGAAGCTTTTTCAATACTATGAGCGTATCGGAAGCTACGCAAAAGCCGAGGATGTGTTGTTCGAGCTTGTGGGGCAGGATGTTTCATTCATTCAAGAAGGAATCAAATTTTACGACCGATTGATGAAAAAACCGGACGATGAGCTTGTCAAAGGAAATCTTCCTCGCCCGGAAGTAGAAGAAAGCTTGTTGCAGTTAAAGGGAAAAATAATTAAATAGTTCTCGTAAAAAAATCTTTTGTGAGTTTTTCGCCAAAGCTCAATTTAACGGGGGACAATAGCCCATGCCCAAGACCAAAGAAGACATCATTCGATTGCGTTTTATGCTTGAGGTGTTTCAAAAAATCAAAACAATGACGAACGGAAAGAATCGCCCTCAAATTACGACGGACGAACGGGAAGCTCTTGCGCACCTTATCGAAAGTCTTGTTGAATCTGCGGCAAGGGTTTCTCGCGAGATGCAGCAGGCTCATAGCGCCGTTCTTTGGAGGGAAATCACGATTCTGCGGCACCGCTTAGAACATGGCGACGACGAGACAGCCTTCGATCTTGCATGGCGTTTTGTTACAACGGATTTAGAAAGAGGTCTTGCCCCGCTCCAAAAAGCCGTAGAGCAAGAAGCCAACGAACAAGGGAACCCATCATAAACAGCTACAGTTGAAACCTTCAACTCATACCCTCCAACCTATCTGCGCATTAGAGAACAACAAGCGTCATATGGGGTAAACCGCTTACAATCTGCTGTGCCACTGTAACATCCATACAAAATAATCCCGTCGAAAGCGCATCCGCCTCCAATGATGTCGGTGCGAACACCGTTGCGCTTTGCATTGATTTCCCCGGCTTTCCTGTTTGAGGATTAAGGATATGCCCGAACCGCTCTGCATTCACCGTTACGTATTTTTCATAACTGCCGGAGGTTGAGACCGCTTGATCGTGAATTATATAGCTTGCCATCATTTCGTTCGGTTGGTGGGGATTGGGAATGCCAATCTCCCACCCTTCAGTATTCTCAGGAGCGCCAAGGGCAAAGGCATCGCCGCTATGATTAAGAAACGCTGATGTAATTCCCTCGTTCTTCAATATTGAAATAGCTCGATCAACGGAATAACCGACCGCGATACCGCCAAGATCAAGTTGCGAATGAGGATTGATCAATCCGACCGATTGCTCCCGTTCATCTACAACAATATTATTAAACCCAACAGCGTCGAGACGGCTTTGTAATTCTTTATCTGAAGGAACATGATCCAGCGTGGGCTGTTCCTTCCGAAATCCCCACAGCTTCATAAGTGGTTCGATGGTAATATCGAACTCGCCGCGGGTCACAGCATAATAATGTTTTGCGGAGACAATAATGTTTATCAAATCACGTTCGACGCGTACCGGAGCTTTTCCCGCATTGTGGTTAATAAGCGAAAGCCGGCTTTCCGGCTTATAGAGGCTCATCAAATTATCAATGCGCTGGATTTCTTGAAAAGCTTTCGTTATCGCTTGATTGACGTGGCTGTAACGCTCTCCATACGCACTAAGAGTGACAACAGTCCCCATGGTGTAGCACGCGCGATCCACATACGCGGGCGCACCGGACAGAGTTTTCCCTTTTAACACTGATGGGAGGGAAGAGAGCAGCACTAACCCGGGCGCAATTTGCACCGAACGTTTTAAAAATTCCCTACGAGTAAATACTGAAGTCATTTTGTTGTAGTTATCTTGTATTCCGTTAAGGGAGGTGTTGCTCTTCCTCTGTAACCTCGTCTTCAATTTCTTCAACATCAGCGAGTTGTTGCAACTCCTTTGATTTCAGCCATGCCCGCCACAGATACGCTCCGAGCGAGAAGAGAAGGAAGATCAAGCTCGCCTGCAATCCCACAAACGAAATTACTTTCAGCCATGCAAAACCAGGGTTCACAAAACGCACGAGCCATCCCGAGGCTTCATCCAACAATCCCGAGAGAAACGCTACGCTGATAAGAGAAATTTTTGTAAGCCTGGAAAACGGCGTGAAGATAATAAGATGGGTTAACATCAACAGCACGACCGCCATCATTGCCAAGTGGCCGTGAGTTACTTCAAGCATGGATTGATACGTACGGGCGGGTTGGAAATTTTCTTCCGAGCCGTTATAGTATGATACCACTGAGCCCGGCGTGAGATCCATCTTGGCAAAATACAGCGCAAAGTTGGTAACCGTAAATCCGACCAAAAATACCAGCGTCAGACCAAGCGTTAAGCGCATTAATGGATGGCTTTGAAAACCGCCGCCTTGCATGTATTTCACAGTTACTTCTCCTTTGGAATTGCCGTTTCGAATGTCGCCAGCACTTTTCGCACGCCCTCTGTGATGCCTTGCGCCGAAAGCGTCGCACCGACGATGTTCTGCACGCCCCGTTTCAGCCATAGGTCGCTTTGGACATTTTTTTTCTGGAAGAGCGCCAGCCAGCGCTTTGGCGGCAGATAGTCTTCCGGTTCATAGAAAGCAAGTATTTCCACAGCGCGGATAGAGCCATCCGCCTCAAGCACGACCATAAATGTTTCCGGCAGGGTTCGGACGACGTGTGTTTCAAAAAATGCGTACCCTTCCGCGCCGCTTGCCCCTTTTCCTACATAGTATGTTACGAGCTTCGATTCTACTTTCGATTTTGCCTGTGTTTGAATCTTTTCGACCTGCTGGTCGGTGAGGAACACCGTCTTTCGCTCCACTGTCGCGTTGGGAAAGTAGAGCTTCAACGCCTGCTCTTTGGTCAAATACACTTGACCGAAAAGAAAAGCGGGGAATAAAAATATAAGAACAAATTTTTTTATCATATTCGGCAGTAGGGGTGAGTTTAAAACTCACCCCTACGTTTAAATGGTGGTGGAATTTAAAAGCCTTAAAATAAATAATTCACCGCTACGTTCCACTGATTCAAACCGGTGCCTGCCTCGTTCTTATTATCCCGATAATCGAA
The DNA here is from genome assembly GCA_016194505.1 of Ignavibacteriales bacterium. Lineage (GTDB taxonomy): Bacteria > Bacteroidota > Ignavibacteria > UBA10030 > UBA10030 > JACQBK01. The sequence continues at coordinate 19,318 of JACQBK010000132.1, forward strand.
CTTGAACGCGACATTCGGGTGCGGCTTGTACGAAAGTCCGAACGTTAGTGTCGAGCGATCGTTTGCTTTGTTCGCCGTATATCCCGACGCCACGGAAGCTTGCGTGTTCAGTTGCTCGTATTGTAGGAATGGAGCAAGGTAATGCGACGTGCCGGGAAGAATTATTGGCAGCACATCATATCCTGCGACAACATAAAAGCCCTTTGCAGATGAGCCGATTGTCTCGTTTGTTAAGACGCTGACGCGATCGGCTTGGTCAATGGATGTTTGAGCGTACAATGCGCGCAGTTCCAATCCTTGCCAGGCATATTCACCATGCAAACTCCAAACAGATGTAAACGCGCTTACCTCACCGAGCGCATCGGTCGAACCCTGCCCCGAATTACCGATATAGAAACTCGTCCCGATGATTCCTCCTGCGATGCCGGTATATTCAAGCTTTCCGGTAACACCTAAATCCTGCGCGATGGCATTGGATCCGTCTTGGCGTCCTCCACGGACCCCATCGTTTGCAGAGAAACCTGCCGCGCTCAATCCCTCTATTATGTAGCCGCGATAATGAAGGGAAGGAGCCAATTCGCCATACGCTCCTACGCCAATGCCGCGCCAGGTGCTTGGAATAACAGAGCGCTCCACTTGAGGCCGCAGTGTACCGAAAAATGTTGAAGGCTCATGTTTTTCATTGATGATGCCGACAGGAATAACCACCATTCCCGCTCGGACGTTGAAATTTTTGGAAAACATCAAATCCACATAACCGAATTCAACAGAGACTTCTCCCCGTTCTTCCGCTCCTTCGCCTGTTGATGCATGCTCAAATTCCAATTCCGAATTAAATACGATCCAATCGTTGAATCGGAATCCGACATACAACACGTTTCTTAAATAATCAATTCGGCTTACCGTATTGGCGTTCGCTCCATTGTCGCGCTTCTTGGCATAATTTTGATAGGTAAGCTCTCCATAACCGGCAAGCGAGGCTCCGCTTTTCTTTAAGGAATACACGCGACTGGCTGCCGGACCAAGACCTTGTACCGGTTGATAATGAGTTTCGGAAACTTCGCCGAGCTTCATTTTTTCGATTTCTTGGGTGAGAATATCTATTTGCCGCTGGATTTCCTTGAGTGAATCTTGGCGAGCTGGTTGCGCTTGAACGAATGTGTTAACAATAAGAATGGTGAGCGTGGAAAGAATAAAGCGGACAACAAACTTCATGGAGCCTCCTTCATATAGGGGATGGATGTTGGTGAAAGCGCCTCACGAACACCCACTCTAAGGCAGGCTTGACAAACCTTCGCATTGTCCGTATATTGACAATGCAAAAAGGCTCATCACATTCGTGATGCCTTTGTATGCGGAGTGCATTGCCAACAACCTTGGGCAAGGTTTAATGTGCGGACATGCACTCTTTTTATTTTTATTCTAAAATTTTTTTATAGAGAGCACAGAGAAAAACGCAGAGTTACATGGAGAAAGATTTTATTTTTTTCTCTGTGTTCTTTATGACTCCTCCGTGTTCTCTGTGTAATATTTTAAAAACTGTGTTCATCTCCCTCGAAGGGATGCCTTTGGCACGCGAGCATCTCGCCAGAGGCGGATGCGCTTTCAGCGCACGTGAGCATCCGTGTTTGTCTGCATGCTCTTCTTCACACTCGATGCAGGGCACCCGCTATTATGAACGCACTTACTGCATCCCGGATCCATCACAGGAACCACCGTCAAACAGCGGGGACATCGTTCCGTAAACGGATTGGTAATGATGTACGAGCATTGTGTGCATAGCCGCGCTTCGGAACGAAGCTGTTCTTCCAGTGTTATCATATCAGTATCTGCGAAAGTATCCCGCCGACAAGAAACGCCACCACCCACGTTCCGGTCCACACAATAGCGGCTTCCTTCACACCGCGCTCCTTTACCATTACCATCAGCGAGGCGATGCACGGTGTAAAGAGAGTAATGGTGACAAGCGAAACGACGATTTGGTTCGGCGAAAGCGGAAGGTTATATAATCCTGCCGCGCCGAAGTCTCTTCGCACAATTCCCATCACGAACGTTGTTGCCGCCTCGCGTGGCAATTGCAGCCAGCCTGTTGTGAACGGAGCCAAAATATTTTGCCATACAGTAAGCAGCCCTGTTACCTGCATAATACCTACGCCCAACGCTCCGGCAAAGAACCACGGCGTTGCTTCCTTCATAAAGAAGTATGCACGGAACGCAGTCTTGCGGATCACGTTGTCGAACCGTGGCAAGCGCATGGGCGGAAGGTCAATAAGTAATGGAGTAGTTTGTCCGGGCAAAATCCTATGCAGGATCGTCCCGATAGCGACGAACATCGTAAAGATTATTGCCGTATAAATGAGCGTCGCTTGGAATCCCGCCCCTGTCAACAGCGCCGCCACAACGGCGATCTGGGCGGAGCAGGGAATGGCAAATTGCAAAATCGCAGTGGAAATACGCTTCTCGCGCTCGCTTCCAAGCAACCGCGTTGTGATGGTTGCCATGGTAACACAGCCGAAGCCGAGAATAAGCGGAATGACCGCACTGCCGTTGAGTCCGATAGCGTTCAGGCTGCGATCCACAAATGTCGCCAGCCGGGGCAGATAGCCGCTGTCTTCAAGAATGGCAAGCGAAAGATAAAACGCGATGACCAGAGGGAGCAAGAGAAAGAGCAGATACGTCACGGTCATCGTCACGACACCGAACTCACCGACTAAAATAATTCCCAGCCACGATTCCAGCGAGACGTACTGCGTAACAATACCTTTGATCCACGGTTCCCAGAGTTCATGGCCGAGTTTTGTCTCGGTGAAGGAGACGAGGTCCTGCGCGACAAGTTGCCCCACGAACAAATAAATCAGATACAGCGCAACGAGCAGCATCGGGATTCCTGTCCACGTGTTGACCGCCCAGCGTCCGAGCGTTGTCGCGATGTGTTTACGCACGCCCTTCTCGGTGAGGATTGCGTTGATAATAAGGTTCACACGATTGCGCCGCTCGATGTAGAGATTTTCCCGCTCGGTGCCGGGCTTCACGCCATGCCGCTCGGCGACCACTTCATCGCCTTCCAGAACCAGCACTGCCTCGGCTTCTGAGCCGGTGATGCTTAGCATTGTGTGGACTTTGTGATGCAGTGAGCCGTCCTGTTCGCCCATCCGCGCCTGCTCGATAGCAGTTTTAATTTGATCGAAGCCTTGTTTCGTCGTTGCGGTTGTCCGGAACACCGGCACTCCCAAATAGCTTGATAGCAATTTCGTATCAATTTCCAGTCCGGCTTTTTCTACCTCGTCCATGAAGTTCAGCATCACGGCGACTTTCTTTCCCATGTCAATCAACTGCTGGGTCAGGAATAAATCGCGCTCCAGATGCACCGCGTCTACGATATTGAGGATGATATCGGCATCCAACACGACATCGCGCGTAACACCTTCTTCTTCATTGAACGAAGAAATGCCGTACACGCCCGGCGTATCGAACACGTCGCAGGAATTAAAACGCCCCCGCGTGTATTCAATCGTGGTGCCGGGGTAGTTGGAGACATCCACATACATGCCGGACATATAGTTGAAGAAGAGGGACTTGCCCACGTTCGGGTTGCCGATGAGCGCAATTTTTGGGCGCGTTAGTTCTTCCTGGGCAAGCTCAATGCCGATGTGTTTGTGCTGATCTATGTGCTTGTGGGGACCGGGACCGTATTCTCCGCCTGTCGAATGGTTGTGCATTATTCACTCTGTTGGGTTAATATCTCTGTGTTTGCGTGCGCTACGAGGATCGTCTTCGCGAGCGTAACGCCGATGGCAATTTCCTGCCGGTTCTTTTCTATTACGATCGTGCCTCCCGGCAGCCGCTCCAGGCACTTGACGAATTCGCCTTTGAGTATCCCCAAGCGGATAAGCTGGTCTTTGCTTTTTCCGTCAGGAATGTCTATGATTACAACGCGGCTCCCCTTTGGGACCCGATGGAGCGGGAGAGTATCAGATTTTTTCATTTTCAAGAATCATTTCTTAGTAATGCGACTGATCTTGTCCAACTTCATCTAAGACTAATTTAGTCGTATTATATTCACTAGTCAAGAATAAAGTTGGAAAAACAGCGAAAAAATGCACTATTTAGTAATAATTACTGTTATTAGTTAAAGCTACTTTTTCGCTGTTTGTATAGAGGGACAAAAACGATGCCAGAGCGGGTAGGGCGATTTTTAAACCGCCAGCAGATGGAGCCCACCTCCGAGGTGGACGCCATCTTGGGAGAGTGAGTGCGCTTCATTGGGGATTTTGGTAACTTACAGCAAATGATTATGGGAAAGGATATGTTATGGAAATGAAGGATGCTTTATTATTTCTCTTACCAATACTTTCAGGGATTATATCAAGCTATTTAACCTATTATTTTGCGATAAAATCTAAAAGAGACGAAACTATAACGCGATTCAAAGAGGAAAAGTACTCTGCACTTTTAGTGTTGCTCCAAGGTTTTGTAGGTGCGACAACTTCAGGAGATACTAAACGAAGATTTTTTGAGGAGCAATATCGATCTTGGATTTATTCCTCTGACGAAGTCGTAAAAGCCATAAATAAAATGGTCCAACTTGTGATTGACTCCCGGGGTAACAAACCAGAACGCGACAAGGGGATGCGGGCAGTTGGGGATATCGTTCTGGCAATGAGAAAAGATTTGCTTGGAGCGACCAGTTTGACCTTTTCAGATTTCAGGTATATCGATGTCTATGATTAACGAGCAAGAAATATATCATACCTTATCATCCCCCCCCCAACCAAGCTACGCGCATCCTCAAGAAAGGGTCAATGCGTTGGCATCAAAGATTTTATATATTCAAATAAGGCAATCTTATGACATCGACAGAACTTGAAAAAATAACTCAACCGATCGTCGAGAAATTGCGAGCAGGTTATGCTCCTCTAAAAATCATTCTCTTTGGATCGTATGCCGCAGGCGTGCCAAGGGGCGACAGTGATATAGACTTGTTAATTGTCAAAGAGACAAATGACCGTTTCATTGATCGCTGGGTGGCGGTGCGAAAGATTCTTTCGGATCCCTCTCGCAAAATTGCCATCGAGACGCTTGTGCTTACGCCGCAAGAAATATCGGATCGTTTGTTGCGCGGCGATCAGTTTGTGGCTGAGATTATTGAAAAAGGACGCGTTCTTTATGCCGCGTAAAGAATCTCTTTACCCTGCTGATTGGCGACGCATTGCTGAAAAAGATTTTGTCCGCGTTGAATACCTTCTTCGCGAACACGACGCCGAAGCCGCAGGCTTTTTTCTTCAACAAGCGGTCGAGAAGTTTTTAAAAGCGTTTTTGCTTTCCAAAGGCTGGCAGCTTCAGCGCGTTCATGATTTGGAGCCATTGCTCAATGAAGCATTGTCATTCGATCCTTCGCTGGAACGGTATCGCTCAATTCTGCAGAAGATTACGGGATTTTATTTTATCGAGCGTTATCCGTTTGTCGTTGATGTCGGTCTAACTGAGGACGACGTTGGGCAAGCGTTTACCATAGTGAAGGATTTGGTAAATGCAATAAAATCTCATCTTGAGAAGTAATATTTTAGTTACCGCTTCACTCCTATCACCTACAACCTAACGGTTAAGAAACCAACACCAGGGACAAACAATCGCCATCTCGGGCGTTTGTTATTTCCTTGGCGCCCTTGCCTGCCCCGTGCACCCCGTTAACGGGGTAAAACGGGGGCGGTTCAAGTTTTTTAAAGTTTTAAACTCAGGAGAACCATGATTTCACTCAACAATAAAGTAGCGCTCATCACCGGCGGCTCGAGAGGTATCGGAGCGGCGGCGGCACTGATGCTTGCGGAAGCGGGGGTGACGGTTGCCTTCACCTACGCATCCAAGAAAAAGCAAGCTCAGGCGGTAGCGGATAAAGCCGCGCGCGCAAGCGGCAGTTGTCTTATTATTCAGGCGGACATGTCCAAGCCGGCGGATGTGAAAAAAGCCGTCAAGGCAGTGATGAGCAATTTCGGCAGGATAGATATTCTCGTGAATAACGCTGGCGTGTGGAAGCGCGGCGCAATCGGCAAAATTACCGAACAACAGTGGGATGAAACGCTGGATATTAATCTTAAAGGAACATTTCTCTTCTGCAACGAGGTCGTGCCGATCATGAAAAAACAGCGCGGCGGGAAAATCATCAACATCGCCAGCACGGCGGGACAGCGCGGCGAGGCGTTCTACTCTCACTATGCCGCTTCCAAAGGCGGGGTGATCGCGTTTACCAAAGGCATCGCCGTGGAGCTGGGTCCGCACAAGATTATCGCCAACTGCGTTTCCCCCGGCTGGGTAGATACGGATATGACTTCTCACGTGTTGCACCGCAAGAAAGAAATCGCGGCAATCAATAAAGCCATCCCGCGGGGAAAAGTTGCAACGCCCCAAGACATCGCGGGAGCGGTGCTCTTCCTCGCCTCGGATTTATCCAATCACATCGTCGGCGCAGTGATTAATGTGAACGGCGGAAGTGTGTTGTACGGGTAAGAAGAACATGCGTTGTACGGCAGGCTTGGGTCCTTTCAGCGAGTTGTGCGTTGGTCTTGGCAAACGGGTGAAAGCATAAATTGATCAGAGGTATGTTGCGCGACTACTTTAGTTCTTTACCCCCCATATCGTTAGGAGGCTTATTGGCAAAATATTTTTTGGCGTCACCGCCTGTTAAGACAACGCGTTTTGTTTCATGATAACTGCCGTTACGAAAGGTGAAAAACGAGACGATTGATTGCTCGCTGCCGAGACTAGCATACGTTTCGAGCAGGGGATAGTCTTCGGATTTTTTTCGACTAATGTAGATAATGCCGGCATTCAATGTCCCCAGCGACATGCGGTGTTCACGATCAAAGATGACCCATGTACAATTCGATGAGCCGCATAGTATGTCGCTAACGACAAACTCTTCCTTGCTTCCGTCACCATTCAGGTCAACAGAAAAGGATCGAAGGGGTCTTTCCTTATCGTAGTCCTCAAAGAAAGCTTGCACATCCGCACCCAACGAAGTATCCGGCAATGCGGAGCGCTGAGTGAAAAACATCCTATACTCCGCTTTCATTTGAGCTTGAGCCACAAAGCTGTTGAGCAGAAACAGGAGTGTAAAATATTTATATGTTTTTACAGAAAAGAGAACAAGACTATTTATCATAATAATAGAATCCAATTTTTATCCACATCTCATATCCCATATTTCGTTTTAAGAACTCCCACGTGGTGCAATTCGTGTCCTGCGATGATATACGCGATAGCGCGGACGGAGACCTCTTTGTTGTCTGCAAAGCCGCGCCGCAACCACGCTTCTTTGGTCAAATATTGAAAGAATGGCACTGTCGAATGCCGGACTTGTTCAAACTCCGTTATCAATTCATCCAGCGTTATCGTATCGAATGACGAGCCGCGAAACCAATCATCCTGCTCAAATCCCGGAAGCGATGTGCGCTCGTTGCGCGCAAACCACAGCGCCCTGAATGCAAAGACGCGCTCGCTATCTATCACATGACTGATCACTTCTTTGACGCTCCATTTATCCGG
>JACQBK010000126.1 GCA_016194505.1 Ignavibacteriales bacterium
GGTTTTAGATGGAGATTATCCAGGTCCCTTTTGCCGTTAGTATTGACTGCAAACCATAAAGCATAAACTGCATACCAATTATTACCATCTGGGGTTGCAGAAACATTAGCCTCCTTGCATGCTTCTGAAACCCGATTTGCAACCTTCTTATGCCATTCTTGGTTACCCGCACCCGTTAAATCTGTATGAGTTCCCTCGATGATAAAGGAAAGCATCATGGGGAAATTGGTTAATTTTTTTATTTTGTCGAGCATGTCCATTTCTATCAAAAAGACTCTTTGCTTTATGGTCGAGCAACGATTGCAGGAGTGTTTTGATATCCATTGCGAGTTGTTAATTCAAGGGTATCCTGTACCAGGCTGTCCATAATCTCGTACCGCTCTGCCGGTGTCAGTGAGAGTTGAAATTCTATTTCAAACTGCAACTCTTTTTCGGGATTGTCATCGTCGAGAATTAAAATATGTGTTTTGTGCTTTTTCATCGGCTTTGTTCGAGCTTCGCATTAAGAATTTTTTTTCCGCGTTCTCTGCGCTCTCCGCGGTGAAAAATACCCTACACATCCAAATTGCGCACGTACTTCGCATTCTTTTCGATGAAGTCGCGGCGCGGCTCGACTTCGTCTCCCATAAGAATAGAAAACGTGCGGTCGGCATCTGCGGCGTTTTCAATCGTTACCTGTAAAACCGTGCGCGTTTCGGGATTCATGGTCGTGCCCCAGAGCTGTTCCGGGTTCATTTCGCCAAGACCTTTGAAGCGCGAAATGACAGTGCCGCTCGTGTTGATAATTTCGCCTTCTTCGCTTACCGCCTGCACCACTTCTTCTTCCTCTTCTTTTGCACTTTTCTTTTTCTCGGAGCGCAAACGCTTTGTAATCTCGTCCCGCTCTTCTTCATCGAACGCGTACAGCTCTTGCTTTCCTTTTTTCACCTTGTAGAGCGGCGGCTGTGCGATATACACATGGCCAAGCTCGATGAGTTCTTTCATGTAACGGAAGAACAATGTCAGTAGCAGTGTGCGGATGTGTGAGCCGTCAACGTCCGCGTCGCACATAAGGATAATCTTGCTGTAGCGAATCTTTGCCGGGTCGAAATCTTCGCCAACGCCGGCTCCGATTGCCGTAAAGATTGCTCGAATTTCCTCGTTCTCAAGAATCTTATGGAGGCGCGCTTTTTCCACGTTGAGGATTTTTCCTTTAAGCGGCAGAATCGCCTGAAACCTGCGGTCGCGGCCTTGTTTTGCGCTTCCGCCTGCCGAATCCCCCTCAACAAGATACAATTCGCAATGCTCGGGGTCATCAATGGAACAATCGGCAAGCTTGCCGGGCAAGCCGCCGGAATCGAGCGCGTTTTTGCGGCGCGTAAGGTCGCGCGCTTTTCGCGCGGCTTCACGGGCTTCGGCTGCCCTTAACGATTTTTCGATAATACGCTTGGCGTCGGGAGAGTTTTCCTCCAGCCAGTTTTGCAGAGCTTGTCCAACCGTTGATTCGACAAGGCTCTTCACTTCACTGTTGCCAAGTTTCGTTTTTGTTTGTCCTTCAAATTGCGGTTCCGGCACCTTCACGCTGATGATTGCCGTCAAGCCTTCGCGGAAATCATCGCCCACAAGCTGGATTTTTCCCTCTTTCAAGATTCCGTTTTTGTACGCGAAATTATTCAGCGTGCGCGTAATTGCCGTACGGAACCCAACGAGGTGCGTTCCACCTTCGTGCGTGTTAATGTTATTGACGTAGCTGAAAACATTTTCGCTGTACTGGTCGTTGTACTGGAACGCCGCTTCAACCTCGACCATGCGACCGTTTTCATCTTTATCCTGTCCCTTCGCATAAAACACTTTTTTCATGATCGAGGGACGCGTAGCGTCAATGTACTTAACAAACTCTCTCAGTCCGCCTTCAAAATGAAACACCTCTTCTTCGCCGTTTTTTGACCGGAGGTCTTCGATGCGTAGCGTTACTTCGGGGTTTAGAAATGCAAGCTCGCGTAATCGCTCGGCAATGGTTTCAAATTTGAATATTCTGTTTTTGAAAATTGTGCCGTCGGGTGTAAACGTTACCTTTGTCCCCGTTTTTTCTTTCTCTGCTTTGCCGATGATCTTCACCGGCGCAACGGGATCGCCTTTTTTATATTTCTGATAAAAAACTTTTCCGTCGCGGCTTACTTCCACTTCAAGAACATCGCTTAGCGCGTTCACAACGGAGACGCCAACGCCGTGCAACCCGCCCGATACTTTGTAGGTGTTCTTGTCAAACTTTCCGCCCGCGTGAAGGACCGTCATAACGACTTCGAGGGCGGAGCGTTTTTCTTCGAGGTGCATGTCGGTCGGAATGCCGCGTCCATCGTCTTCCACCGTTACAGAGCCATCCTGATTGATTGAAACAACAATTTTCCTGCAATAACCCGCTAACGCTTCATCAATAGAGTTATCTACAACTTCATAAACAAGGTGGTGAAGACCGCGCGCGCTTATATCGCCAATGTACATCGCGGGGCGGCGACGCACCGCTTCAAGTCCCTTTAGAACGGTTATGTCGTCTGCAGTATATCTCTTCTGGCTATCTGTGGTGACAGCCTCGCCGTTCTTTGATTTGTTTTTTACTTTTTCGTCCGCCACTGCTTTACCGTTTGATTTTCCCGCCTTTGTCTCTGTTTTCGTTGTTGCCATAATCCCCTTAATAATTATTGAAACTTAATGTCGTTGACAATTTCTTCTCCGATCGCACCGTTGATTTTTTTTATGATCTCGGGTTTTCGAATGGTCAGCTCGTTCCTCCACGTGCTGGTTTTTACTTTCACAAACAGTACGCCTTTTGTGATGCGCGTTGCGGTTGCCACCTTCGCAATCTGCCCTCCGACGATCTGTTCCCACTGCAGGACCGCTTCGTACTCATGAAGCTTCTTTTTTATGCCGAGGCTTTGGACAAGCTCCTCGATCGCCTCGCCGAGAGTTTTTATCCTCAACATCTTAGTTGATGAAGTTGCTCGCTTCGTCATACACAACGGCGCCCTGGTGAATAAAAAATTTTCTGTTGGATTCTGTCCAATCAAACTTCGCGGGAAACAAATTTTTGTTTGTCGCTGTAATGAATGTTTGTCCCAGCGGATGTATCAGTTCTAAAAGCTGTTTGGAGCGGTGGCTATCCAGCTCACTGAAAACATCGTCAAGCAATAAAATGGGTGTTTCGTTGCATCGCTCGCGTAAATAAAAAAACTCTGCCGTCTTCAATGCAACAAGAAATGTCTTGTGTTGCCCTTGAGAGGCAAATTTTCGTAACTCTATGTTGTTAATGGTAAAATCCAGCTCGTCTTTATGCGGTCCAATAGCCGTGGAGCCCGTTCGACGCTCTTCGGTCCGCGCCTGTTGAAGCGCGTTGTAAAATTGCTCTCGAATGCCGCTTTGCTCTTCAAACGAATCTACTGTAACCGATGGATGATACTGCAACGACGGGGTCTCTGTTTCCGCGCTCAACAATCTGTGTGCTTTTACGATGTGTGGGTGAAACTCTTGAACGAATTTCCATCGCCGTTGCATAAGAAGCGCGCCGTGTTCAACAAGTCCGTTGTCCCATGGTTCAAGTAATTCGGAGCAATCAGTGCGCTGCAACTTCGCATCCAACAGAATTTTATTGCGCTGTTTCAGGATGCGCCGGTACTCTATCAAATCTTCTAAATAAAGCTTGCTGGATTGCGAGATAACAAAATCCATAAACTTTCGCCTATCCGCCGGCATGCCGAATGTTACCGAGCCGCTCTCCGGTGATAATATCACAATTGGAAATTGACCTATAACGCCGGAAAATTTTTCAACCGGTGATTTGTTGATTGAAAATTTTTTCTCCTTTGGATTGCCGCTATAGAGTACTCGTGTGTGATACGATATTTCGCTGTCGGAATGAATTTCCCCGTCAAGCTCAAAGCTTGGTTTTCCAATTTGAAGCACCGTGCCGTCGTTGCTTCCAAAAAAACTCTTTGTTAAACAGAGGTACGAGATCGCTTCCAGAATATTTGTTTTCCCCTCTCCATTCTCGCCGAGGAAAACATTTGTTTTATCACAACACTGTATCGTTGTTTCGGCGTGATTACGAAAATTTATTAGCCGTAGGGATTTCAGCCTCATACAATAGACCCTTCTCTACAAAACGATAGCCCCGACATGGCGGGGCTACCGGTAGAAAACATCACACAACATCCATCGGACTACGCATTCAACCTCATTGGCATGACAAGCATCAAAACGTCTTCGTTCGGCTTTTGCTTTGCCGGAGTGATGATGGCCGCGCGAACTGCCGTGCTTAATTTAAACTCTATCTCATCGCTGTCAATATGAGAAAGAATGTCTATCAGGTAGGTTGAATTAAAGCCGATTTCAAGTTCGTCGGCGGTGTATGAGCATGCAATTTTCTCTTTTGCTTCGCCTCCGAAATCAGCATCTTCCGCTGCAATTTTCAGCTCGTTTTTCTTCATCGAGCAACGTATTTGATGCGTTGTTGAACTCGAGTACAGCGCCACCCTTCGCGCCGACGCCAACAATAAATCTTTGTTCACCGTTAACGTCTTCTCATTGTCTAACGGAATAACGGATTCATAGTTTGGATAACTTTCTTCGATGACTCTCGATGTAAGTGTTGTATTTCCAAACGTAAATTGTACATGGGTCGAGTCTACCGAAAGCGTATTGTCGCCCTCCTCGGCAGATTTTGCAACGAGGCTTAGTGCTTTTGCGGGTACAATAATATCTCTCTTCAATTTCGATGTTTTCAACCCTGTATAATTAATTCGAACTAAGCGGTGGCCATCAGTTGTTACCGCTCTTAACTCGTTTTCTTTCACTTGAAGTAATACGCCGGTCATTGCCGGGCGCAACTCATCCGTGCTTACGGAAAAAATAGTTCTGTTAATCATTCTCCTTAACATATCCCCCTGCAACACAATTTTATCTTCTACTTTAAACTGCGGAATAGATGGAAATTCTTCACTCGATTCACCCATGAGAATGTACTCGCCGGTTTCCGTTATCATTTTTATTTTGTTAGCGGAAAGATCGGCATGAAAAACAAGTTGAACATCAGGCAGGGCACGAATTGTTTCCATAAGTCTCTTCGCAGGAACAGCTATTGTTCCATCTTCGCTTCCCCTCACTTCAATTGTTGCAGACATGGATACTTCCAGGTCAGTTGCAACAAGTTTTAGCATATTTTTTGAGAGACTAAATAAAATATTTTCAAGAATTGGAAGAGTGGATTTGGAAGGGACCACTCCGTTTACTTTGCTTAAGGCTTTTTGCAATTCACTACAAGCTACAGTAAACTTCATTCAAATCTCCTTTAAAAAGGGATATTTTGGTAGGGAAGCTAACCTTAAAATACCAAAAAAATTGATTATTTACAACCTTTTATTGTCCCAAATATAATTATAACTTATTAAAAGTCAATTACTTATAACTATCTTTTCTTGTACAAAGTATAATAGTTATAATAATACTGTTTATATGTTAATAAATAATAGATTTTTGGAATAATAGATAACAAAGACAGCCCATAGAACAAATTTTTAAGTTGCAATTTTAGTGGATGGGGTGTTTATAACCTCGTCGTTATAAACAATTCATAGTATAAAAAGAACAAAATATAATTAATATTTATTTTTCAACAATCCTATAACACCTCTTAACAACATATCCAGTAAGTTATAGACAAACAGTAAAAATAAAATTATAATTCTGAAGAATATATATAAATATGGAGGATCCGCCAGAGATGGACGCGTCCACCGAAAGTGGAAACAATACAATCTACTAATACTCGTAAATATATTCAGTTCTATTTATTAAAGAGGTAAGATGTTATGAAGCGGTAAAGATTTGAAAAAAAATTATCTAAGTTTAAAAAATTATTTTCCGTTCAACTCAATGTGTCTCTTCAACTGATCAATATTTTGCTTAAAGACAACATCGCTTTTCAACCGGTCCTCAACCGACTGGTATGCATGAATAACGGTGCTGTGATCGCGTCCGCCGAAATGAAGTCCAATCGTTTTAAGAGAGGAGTTCGTGAGTTCTTTTGCTAAGTACATTGCAACCTGCCGCGCGCTCACGATCTCTTGCTTCCGCGTTTTTGCCCTCAACAAATCTTCAGGAATATCAAAAAAAGTGCACACAACGCGCTGAATATGATCAATGTTTATAGGAGGTTTTAAATCATTCACGACCATGCGAAGCACGTCGCGGGCGAGTTCAACATTGATCTCCCTGTTGTCGAGAGATGCGCGGGCGATTAAACTGATAAGACATCCTTCAAGTTCGCGAATATTGCTTGTAACATTCGAAGCGATAAAATCTACAACATCCTGTGGAAGCTCAAACCCATTATCCTCGCTTTTTTTTCTTAGGATAGCGAGACGTGTTTCGAGGTCGGGTGGCTGGATATCCGCAGTCAATCCCGATTGGAAGCGCGAGATCAAACGCTCGTCAAGGCCCTTCAATTCTTTTGGAGGTACGTCGGACGAAAGGACTATTTGTTTTCCAAGCTGGTAGAGCGTATTAAATGTGTGGAAAAAATTATCCTGCGTTTTTTCTTTTCCGGAGAAGAACTGAATATCGTCCACGATAAGCAAATCAACGCTGCGGTAAAAGTGTGAAAAATCATTGACCTTATCAGACTGAATTGCCTCGACAAACTCTATCGTGAACTTCTCGCTTGAAACATACACTACCCGCCGCGCCTTCCCGATTGTGATAGCGTGATTACCCAACGCATGCATCAAATGAGTTTTGCCAAGACCTGTTCCACCGTACAGCACAAGCGGATTAAACGATGTTCCGCCGGGATTGTTTGCAACAGCCATTGCGGCGGCACGGGCGAGCTGGTTGCTATCTCCCTTAATAAAATTCTCAAACGTGTACCGCGGGTTAAGATTGCTTTGGATGGGCGCGGTGTCGGTGGCTCGAACGGCAAACCGAGGTGGAACGGAAACCAGCGGTACCTGGGCAGCAGAAAAATCCCTCGCAATGCCGTAGCCATTTTCCGGTTCAGAAAAAACAAGCTCTTCCTGTTTGGTATCGTCGGCAATGGAATAGTAAAGGTGCGCCCCGTCGCCCAAAACA
>JACQBK010000129.1 GCA_016194505.1 Ignavibacteriales bacterium
AAAAACAATGCAAATGCTGTCGTCTACATTGAGAGGATCCCCGGGAAGAAATTTGATCCACCGAAAGAAACAGCGATTATGGATCAAAAGAATCTTGTGTTTATTCCTCACGTGTTGCCCATCGTTGCCGGGACAACAGTGAAGTACGTAAACAGTGACGACGTGCTTCATAATGTTTTTTCGCCCGATCAATGCGCTGAGAAATTTAACCTTGGAACGTGGCCCAAAGGGCAAGCGCGGTCGTACACGTTCCGAAACCCGGGCTGTGTTCCCGTTATGTTATGTAATGTTCATCCCGAGATGGAAGCGTATATTTTAGTTCTCGAAACACCATATTATGCCGTCAGTGCAAAAGATGGAACCTACGAGATCAAGAACGTGCCGGCGGGGAAATACACGCTCAAAATCTGGCATGAAAAATTAAAAGGTCAAACGGTGAACATGGAAGTTTCGGAAAAGGGCGAAGCCACGGTTGATTTTGAGTTGAAGAGATAATTGCATTACAAGTTGGAAGCTATTCCGCTTTGCACTACCGGGCTTCATAAGTCGTACTTTTTCAACAACAAATTGAAGGAGGGGCGAACAATGATGACGGAGCCAAGTCGCTTTAATCTCAAAATGTGCGCCGCAGTAAGTTTCGTGATTGGCTTGCTGCTCTTTCTCAAGGATGTCCATTCATCCGGCGAAGCGCCACAGACGTTCCGATTGAGCGTGGAGTTGACCAAAATCTCAGAACTTGGGATTGTCCTTATGCTTCTCTCCCTGATAACCGTGGCGTGGTTATACATCGTTGAGAAAAAAGGAAAGTTAGCTAAATAGCATGCCCGATCAAATCAAATTTGTTGATCTCGAGTGGCTTGATTCCAACTTTCCTTGTATGGCGGCCTGCCCGGTGCATACAGAAGCAGGCAGGTATGTTGCGCTTATCGAAGAGGGACGGTACCGAGAAGCCTATCATGTCGCACGGCGGCCGAATCCATTTGCATCAATCTGCGGCCGGATTTGTGCGGCACCGTGCGAACCGGTCTGTCGTCGTGGGAAGCTCGATCAACCTATTGCTATCCGCGCTCTTAAACAATTCGTCTGTGAGCGCTATGGTGTGGAGAGTATGGTTGATTTGGAGAAACTCAAAGAGGTCTTCGGCAAGACAGTTACGAAAAATGGAATTAAGGTTGCTGTGATTGGAGCAGGACCGGCGGGATTTTCCTGCGCTCATGATCTCGCATTGCTCGGCTACGAAGTCACGGTCTTTGAAGCACAATCCGTCGCAGGCGGCATGTTGCGCCTTGGCGTTCCCGAGTATCGTCTGCCCCGCGAGCTCATTCGGCTCGAGATTAATGCCATATTGAGTCTCGGCGTGGAACTCAAGATCAACTCCGCCATTGGTCGGGATTTTACAATCGCAGATTTGAAACGGCAGGGCTTTCAGGCAATGTTCATTGCTATCGGCGCACACAGGAGCCGAGACTTACAGATCGAAGGCGTAGAACTTGACGGCGTCCTGCGCGCAGTTGACTTTCTTCTCAACGTCAACCTCGGTTATCGCGTAGAGCTCGGCAAGAAAGTCATCGTCATCGGTGGAGGTAATGTTGCCATAGATGTTGCTCGAACGGCAGCACGCCAAGAACGAATCGAAGTCGGTCATGTCACAGAAGTTGCCGAAGCCTTAGATGTTGCCCGTTCGGCTGTTCGGTTTGGCGCAAAAGAAGTTCACATGGTGTGTCTTGAAGGTTGGCACGAGATGCCATCGAACAAGGATGAGATCAATGAAGCACTTGAAGAGCGGATTCAGATTCATCCGAGGAAAGGCCCAAAGCGAATTCTAGGGAAAGATGGAAAAGTTGTTGGATTCGAGACAATTGATTGCGTTTCGGTTTTCGACGAGCGGGGAAGGTTCAATCCCAAATTTGCTCTAGAGACAGAGCAAGTAATGGAAGCCGATACCGTCATCATGGCTATTGGTCAGACCTCGGACTTATCGTGGATTCAGCTGGAAGACGGTATTGAGATAACACCGCGCAACACAATCAAAGTTGATTCAAAGACGCTTGCCACCACCGCTCCGGGAATTTTCGCGGGTGGAGATGTCTCCTTTGGTCCCCGCAATGCTATTGATGCAATTGCCAACGGAAAAAAAGCCGCGCAATCAATTCATCACTACATTGCCGGCAAATTGATCGAGGGCGTTGAGCTTGAGTTTCGCGAGAGAGAAGTCGAGATCATTGTCTCCAATACGTCACAGTATAAGCGAGAGTGGGGATACGAGAAACTCGCGCGCGTTCCAATCCCCACGCTACCCATTGATCGCCGTATCGGTGTTTCGCAAGTCGAGTTGGGGTACAACGAAGAGCAAGCTCGCCGGGAAGCCTCCCGTTGCCTCCATTGCTGGGTGAACACGATCTTTGAGCCTGACGGCGAGGAAACCGGCACCGAGTGCATTCTCTGCGGCGGCTGTGTTGATATTTGCCCTGAGGATTGCATTGACCTTGTGGATATGAATCGAATTGATGCGGAACCATCACTCATAGAAGAGCTGCAGAAAGAGTATCCTGTGATCATCAAAGGTGAAACCGGTGAATCGGTGGGGGCCGTGATGATCAAAGATGAAGATCTCTGTATTCGGTGTGGGTTATGCGCTCGGCGGTGTCCCGTAGGATGCATCAGCATGGAAAGTTATACTGCTTCCGAAATATTGCCCGTCAATTGAATTATTGGTATGGAGAACAGTAAACTTATGGATCAGGAAGAGCATCAACAGGAAGAAACGAATCTGCTCACCCGCCGTTATTTCCTCGAAATTGTCGGCGGTGGGGCAATCGGTGTTGCGGCGGTGGGGAGTATGGTGTTGACGGCGCAGTTTTTGTCTCCTAATGTACTTCTTGAGCCTTCATTGAAGTTCAAAGCCGGTTCGGTAGAGAACTTCCCGCCAGCGAGCGTTACGCTCAATAAGGAGCAGAAAGTTTTCATCGTGCGTGCAAGAGAAGGATATTTTTACGCCTTATCTGCTGTCTGTCCGCACCTCGGCTGTATTGCGAACTGGAAAGGGGAAGAAGGCATCATCGCATGTCCATGTCACGGTAGCAAATTTGATCAAGAGGGTAGAGTTTTAGGAGGTCCGGCGCCTCGCTCGCTTGTCAGATTTTCCCTATTGCTGGACGAGCAGAAGCAACTGATCGTGGATAAAGGGTTGGTCGTCGGTGAGGACGTTATCTTAAAAGTGTGAAGAATTTCCATTGGCAAGAAGGAGTCGAATATGACAGACGAGTTAAGGCTTTATTGGGAGGCTGTGCAAAAGAGAATATGCGCGAAGTGTATTGATGGAAGTGGGAACGGTAACTGTCGCTTGAGTGGATATGAGGGTTGTGGACTTACTCTTCACTTTCCAAAAGTGGTTGAGACGATTCTTTCGGTCAATAGCGATAAACTTGAGTCGTATATTCAAGCGTTGCGACTTAATGTTTGCTCATCCTGCAAACACCAATCCCCTGATGGGACTTGTTTGCTGCGCGACAATCTCGATTGTGGTCTCGATCGTTACTTTCCTATGGTTATTGAGGCGATTGAGGAAGTGCGCCCAAGAGTCCTTAATGTCACTGAAGCATTTGGAGATTAGCGCCAATGAGAACCTTTTTTGAGCAGTTGTTCCGGTCACAAGTCTGGCGCTCAGTTTTTCGGCATGGGCTGCCGGAGTCGAACCGTACGCGTGCGGAGGCAATCTTTTTTAATTTCTTTCTCCATGTTCACCCCACAAAGGTTCGAAAGCGCTCGGTTAGGTTTAACTACACCTGGGGACTTGGCGGGCTCTCGTTTGGACTGTTCATCATTCTTACGGTTACAGGTGCCCTTCTGATGTTGTACTACCGCCCGTCTGCCCCGCAAGCATACTGGGATATGAAGGATTTACAATTTGTCGTTTCGTCCGGCCAATTTTTACGCAATATGCACCGCTGGGCAGCCCATGCAATGGTGGCTGTAGTGTTTTTGCACATGCTGCGAGTATTTTATACCGGCTCGTACCGCCCGCCAAAAGAGTTCAACTGGGTTATCGGAGTTGTCCTTCTTGTTGCCACAATTCTGCTGAGCTACACCGGTTACTTGTTGCCATGGGATCAATTGGCGTTCTGGGGAATTTCCGTTGGCACAAATATGGCGCGAGCTATGCCGTTTGGCATTGGCGAAAAAATATCTTTTCTGCTGCTCGGCGGGAACATTGTTGGTGAAAACGCGCTGGTTCGATTTTATGTGCTGCACTGTTTCATCTTGCCGGTCGCGGCAATGGTGTTGATGGGCATTCATTTTTGGAGGGTGAGAAAGGACGGCGGTGTTTAAGATGAATGCAGAAAAAGATTTTCATAGTGAGGCAACAACGGACGCGAAGAAAACGCCGAAGCGCATTGCGTTTATCAAAGAACGAACTGCCGCGCGGGTGAAGAAAGAGGATGAAGAAATGGTGATGACGTTCCCCAACTTGGTGCTCAAGGAAGTTATCGCCTTTGAGATGTTGGTGATAGTCTTAGCGGTTATTTCACTTGCCTTTGATGCGCCGTTAGAGTGGATCGCGAACCCTGAACATACTCCAAACCCTGCTAAAGCTCCTTGGTATTTTTTGGGCTTGCAGGAGTTACTGCATTATTTTCCTCCGGTCGTTGGCGGCGTGATTCTCCCGGCGTTGGCGGTGGTAGCCCTTATTGTGATCCCATATTTTAAGATTAACTTGAAACAGGAAGGACTGTGGAAAGAATCCCGCAAACAAACCCTTATGGTTCTGCTATTGAGCGTGGGGCTTGTCGTGGTGTTCCTGCTTGCGTTTAAAGTATATGCGATGTTGATCCCAACGCTTTTCGTTACCGCCTTTATGTTAGTTCCTTATTTCTCAAAGAGACAAAATGGTTTCACAGGATGGTTGGGTACGCGTCCGCTTTCATGGTGGGTGATGACATGGTTTGTGACTATTGTCATTGTTCTCACCATGATAGGCACTTTATTCCGCGGCCCGGAATGGAGTTGGACATGGCCTTGGGAGGGAGTGTATTAGAATGTCAAATCGCTCATCAATGAATAAGATGAGATTCTACTTTGCGGTCTCGAGTGTCGCATTTGTTGCCGTGTTAGCGATTTCTCCCTTCAAAGATTTCTTCCGCGAATGGAAAGGGTATCAGCACGCGTATAACGATCTCGTCAGAGAATTGCCGCAGCGAGTCAAGCCGGTTGATGTCGGCATCAAGCAAATTTGGGTGAGGGAGTTTGATAAAGTTGATCGTTGCGTAACGTGCCATCTCGGTTTGAAAGAGCAGGCGCTCAAAAAGGCAGTAAAACCATTTCAAACGCATCCTAAAATCTATCACGATTTTGAAGAGTTTGGTTGTACTATGTGCCATGAGGGGCAGGGTCTTGCAACGACATACAAAGAGTCAGTCGGCAAGGTACAATACTGGGACAAACCGATCTTCCCGAAAGAGTATCTTGAGGCATCCTGTGCGAAATGCCACAAGGAGAAAGAAGTCCCGCAGGCGTCAACTCTTACGTTAGGCAAGAAGCTTATCGAAGAATCTAACTGCATTGCGTGCCATACCATGGGTGGCTACAGGAAACAATGGACGCCAGGATTGGATGGAATTGGCTTAAAGGTGAACCGAGCATGGCTGGTGAACTGGTTAAAACAACCAAGCGTCTATTTCCCCAACACAAAGATGCCGAACTTTTTCCTCACCGAAGAAGAAGCAAACATCCTTGCAGACTTTCTCTTATCGTTCAAAACATTTCCTAATGACGTTGCACTCGAGCCCCTTCCCAAGCTTTTGTCGGCAGTATCGGAGGCTCAGCGGGAGAAGCTCATCACTCTCGGCTCTACACGTTTTCGTGAAGCGCGCTGTATTAGCTGCCATCCCATCAATGAAAAAGGCGGCTATGTAGCGACCGACCTCGGAAAGGTTGCAAGCAAGGTAAACGTGCAGTGGCTGTATAATTATATTAAAAATCCGAAACGCTTGCAGCCCGGTGTTGAGATGCCTCGATATCGTTTTGACGAGACCGAGCTTGCAGGAGTCGTTGCGTACATCCAAAGCGAGTTTGTTGATTATGAAGGCAAGGAATCGGCGTCTCATACACCCGATCCGTCATACTACCAAAAAGGGTTGGCGCTTTTCAAAAAATATAATTGCGGTGGCTGC
>JACQBK010000128.1 GCA_016194505.1 Ignavibacteriales bacterium
CAAAAACAAATTACCTTTACACTATTTGTTTGTAGTGCGACTGTTACCTTGTTAAGAAAAAAATCATAATTGCGGGGTTGGTCAAAAATCGCCGTCTTCTTAATACCGCGATTATAGACATGAAAATACTCATTTGTTACCGCTTTGAATGGCGTTTTGTACGACATTATCTCATCCCCTTTAGATGACCGTCACCTTTTGCGCCAGAGGCGCATCAGCCTTTGGCTGAGAGGTGACGGTCATCTTGAAAACCCTCTACCACAATCACATACTCTCCTCGCGGGGTCTTGGCGGAAAGCTCTTTGAGAACCGACGAAACGGGTCCCCGAACAACCTCTTCGAATTTTTTCGTCAGCTCACGGGCTACAACAACGCGGCGGTCTCCAAAATAAGTTGAGATTTCGTTGAGGGTTTTGAGCACCCGATGGGGTGATTCATAAAATATAATCGTACGAGGCTCCGTACGGAGCGACTCGAACTTCGTCTTGCGTCCTTTTTTTAGCGGGAGGAAGCCTTCGAACACAAAGCTATCAGTCGGTAAGCCGCTAATGATTAATGCTGAGATACAAGCAGAAGCGCCGGGTATGGGAATAATGGGAATGGAATGCTCCAGCGCCGAGCGCACAATGAAAAACGCGGGGTCGGAAATGCCCGGGGTGCCGGCATCGGAAACAAGCGCAATGGATTGACCCTGCAGGAGCTTTTCGATAAGCTGGGGCGCGCGCTGTTTTTCGTTGAAGCTGTAATAGCTCAACATCGGCTTGGCGATGTTGTAGTGGTCGAGAAGGATTTTCGTTTTGCGCGTGTCTTCTGCTGCGATGAGGTCAACGCTGGAAAGAATTTTTACCGCCCGGTAGGTGACATCATCCAAATTACCGATGGGAGTGGCGACAAGGTAAAGCGTGCCGGGGGAGTTAGATGAGTCCATGCTTTTTTGTTGTTCCTTTCGCTTGTAACCACCCCCGATCCCGCTCCAAAACAGCGGGATCGACCCCTCCTTGGTAAGGAGGGGAAAAAAGCTCCCCAAAAATAATATTTTTCGTCATCTCCAATTTATTGGGACAGAGGGGGAATCATTAAATACCCCAATCACGGACATACCGGAAATCCACATTCACCGTACGGTAGGATACTTTAGCAATGATAGAAGGCCGGCGCTTGAATTGATTTTTCTGGATAAGAGATTTTACTTTTTGGATAAACTCCGATTCGAAGCCAAGCTCGGTTAGCTCCTTATCGGTGCGCCGTTCATCAATCAAATGATACAACAATGAGTCGAGTTGAGAGTATGTAAACCCTATCTCGCCTTCGTCGGTTTGTCCTTCCCACAGGTCTGCGGTCGGCTTCTTGTCAATAATCTGCTGAGGCACGCCAAGTTTTTCAGCAAGCTGCCAAATTTGAGTCTTGTATAAATCGCCCAACGGATTGATGGCGCAGGCAGTGTCGCCGTAGAGGGTTCCGTACCCGACCATCAGCTCGGTCTTGTTGCTTGTGCCTATCACCAACGCTCGCTCGCGGGCAGAAATATCATACAGCACAATCATCCGCATGCGAGCCATAATGTTGCCACGACGTACGTTATCCGTAATCTTCCGTTCATCGCAATACGCATCAACCATTGCAGAAATATCAACCGTTTCACTCTTAATACCCAACTGCCGGACCACTCCTTGAGCATCCTTCATACTGTGCGGACTGCTCGATTTGTGGGGTAGCAAAACAGCAAGGACATTTTCTTTCCCCAATGCCTCAGCGCACAAGTAAGCGCTCACGGCAGAATCCACTCCACCGGAAAGGCCGAGAACAGCTTTTTGAAATCCCGCATTGTGGGTTTGGTCCTTAAGAAACTGAACCAGCATCTGCTTCACAATGTCGGTGTTTATGTTTAATGCGGTCTCGTGATCTCTTGAAGCCGATTCCATAGAATTTCCTTTTTTACCAACAACGCTCTGTAATGAAAAAACTACAAAAATTTACGCCACAAAGACACCAAGTCACTAGGAAAAACATAAGTAATTTTTTTGTGTCTTAGTATCTTCGTGGCAATGCTTTTTAAGAGGTTAATCTCCGGCACTAATTTCGACTAAGGCTCCGCGGATGATTCGAATTCCCTCGTCCATTTCTTCCCTTTTTATGTTCAACGGTGGGCGGAATCGAATGGAACGATCGCCGCAACCGATCAAGATCAACCCCTCGTCATACGCTTTAATGCGGAGTTGATCGCGGTTCTGCGCTGTATCAAGGTCCATAGCACAGAAAAGCCCTCGTCCTCTTGCGTTCGAAATAAGAGTCGGAAACTCCTGCTGTAAATTCTGAAGCTGTTGAAGGACGTATTCTCCCACAGCCTTTGCGTTTTCGATAAGGTTTTCTTCCTGAACGATCTCTAATATGCGCTTAAAGCGAATCATATCCACCAAGTTGCCGCCGAAGGTTGAATTGATTCTGCTGGGTTTGTGGAATACGTTCTCGAGCACATCATCAATCCGCTTGCTGCTCATAAAGCCGCATATCTGGGTCTTCTTGCCGAAGGACATCATGTCGGGCCGCACGAAATGCTGATGCGCCCACATCTTCCCGGTAATGCCGATGCCCGTTTGCACCTCGTCAAAGATCAAGAGGATTTCGTTTTCATCGCAAATGGTTCGCAACTCGACGAAAAATTCTTTTCTGAAATGATTATCGCCGCCCTCGCCTTGAATAGGCTCGATGATAAGCGCAGCAATGTCATCCGGATTGTTAATAATGGCCTGTTTAATTTGCTGCAAAGTGATGGACTCCGCCTTCTCCACTTCCCAAAGACTGCGTTCATTCAGAGGAAATGTGATAACAGGGTTGTGCACTCTGGGCCATTTGAATTTGGGAAAGTAATTCGTCTTGACCGGATCGGTATTTGTCAGAGAAAGCGTGTACCCACTGCGTCCATGAAAGGCTTTGCGGAAGTGAATCACCTGCCTGCCGCGTTCTTCCGTATATCCTTTGATGAAATTCTTCCGCACTTTCCAATCGAAAGCCGTTTTCAGGGCGTTCTCATTTGCAAGCGCTCCGCCATCCACAAAAAATGCGTAGGGCAGATATTCCGGCATAGCAATGCGGGCGAAGGTTTCGACAAATTCTGCCATCTCAACGGTATATGCATCGGAGTTCGACGGTTTATTGACAGCCGCGTAACCAAGCTTTTCCAAAAAATCCGGCGCAACAAGTTTGGGATGATTTAATCCCACCGTGCCGGAAGCAAAGAACGTGAAGAAATCAAGGTACCGTTTGTTGTAGCGAGAATCATACAAGTACGCCCCCTGACTTCGCTTGAGGTCAACGATGAGGTCGAACCCATCAATAAGCATGTGCTTGGAGAGCGTCGCATGCACTTCCGTCGGGGAAACAACAACGGGGTTCTTTGTGGTCGGTTTATCTACCGATGAAGTTGATTCAATCTTGGGGATCGGATGTGAAACGAGCGATGGCTTTGCTCGTTCGATTTTTGCAACAATTTTGTCAGACATACACCACCTATAAGTTTTTCTGGTTCATGATTTCGTTAGTTAAAAAGCAAACGAAACCATCATATCAGAAGAACTCCTGATGCTCATACAGTGATGTTATGTACGGACGTCCTTCCATTGTTAATGTTCAACGTTGTCAATTTGTGCGCGTTGCAGCGTGCCGCTGTAATCAACGTACACGGTTTTCCATTCTGTGTAAAATTCGTATACCGTCCAACCGCCCTCGCGGTGACCGTTGCCGGTTTCTTTCACTCCGCCGAACGGCATGTGGGCTTCTGCCCCGATCGTGGGGCTGTTGATATACGTAATGCCAGCTTTAATATCCCGAATTGCCTTGTATGCGTTGTTAATATCTTGCGTATAAACGGATGAAGACAAGCCATAGGTTGTGTTATTAGAAACCTCGATTGCCTCTTCCAGAGATTTTACTTTGATCACAGAGAGCACAGGACCAAAAATTTCCTCTTTTGCAACGCGCATCGTTGGAAGCACGCCTGCAAGGATGGTAGGTTCATGGAACCATCCTTTGGAGAGACCACCTCCGATAGCTCTTTTCCCTCCAGCCACAATTTTAGCGCCTTCTTGCGTAGCTATCTTCACATACTCTTCAACAGTCTCGCGTTGTTTTTCGTTCACGCACGGACCGACATCTACACCTTCTTTCAGCCCGTCACCAAGACGCAATTTTTGAGTGCGAGTAATCACCATGTTCAAAAATTTGTCGTACACTTTTTCGTGAATAATCAATCGGCTTGTTGCGGTGCAACGTTGACCGGTTGTGCCGAACGCGCCCCAGAGAACTCCATCCAACGCCAAATCGAGATTCGCATCGTCCATGACGATTTGCGCATTTTTTCCGCCAAGCTCAAGCGAAACTCGCTTTAACGTTTTGCTCGCGATTTCGGAAATTTTCTTGCCGACTCCCGTAGAGCCTGTAAAGCTAATCAAATCAACATCGGGGTGCTCGACTAACGCCATACCGACTTCCGTTCCGCCGCCATGCACAATATTGATAACACCGGGAGGAACGCCTGCTTCGTGAAGAATTTCCACAAGCGTCGTTGCGCTCGCAGGTGTGTCGCTCGCAGGTTTGAAAACAACCGTATTGCCGCACACCAACGCGGGGAAAATTTTCCATGTCGGAATTGCCATCGGGAAATTCCACGGAGTTATAATCGCCGCTACTCCAACC
>JACQBK010000136.1 GCA_016194505.1 Ignavibacteriales bacterium
CGTTCTTTTTGTTTTCTACACAACGCGCGGATGTGCGGAAGCCATTCCCAGCAGAGGCTTCCAGGGGAAGCGAGGATGATCCGGATGCGCGCTTGAGTTATGAATGGATGATGTTGCGCGATCCAAATACGGGAGTAATCCCACCGAATATCCGACAGCAGGAGCTTGCTTATGCGAAAACCCTGCCTACTCGTGAGTCGCTGGTGCGGCTTGGGAAAGGTGCGGGCGTGCAAGCGCTCACGTGGACTTCACGGGGACCCTACAATGTGGGTGGCAGAACAAGAGCTTTGGCGATAGACGTTTCCAATGAAAGTATTATGCTTGCCGGCGGCGTTTCCGGGGGCATGTGGCGCTCCACCGACGGCGGCATCAGTTGGACACGAACGACAAGCCTCACACCGATTATGCAGAGCGTTACCTGCGTAGCACAAGATACGCGTACCGGTAAGCGGAGTACGTGGTATTATGGAACGGGGGAATATCTTGGCAACAGCGCGAGTGGAGGAGGGGCAAGCTTCTATAGTGGCGATGGTATTTTCAAGTCCACGGATGGAGGGATAACGTGGAACATTCTTCCTGCAACGGCTACCAATAAGCCGGAGTTATTTGATAATTTTTTCGATTACATCTGGAATATAGCCGTTAATCCGGTAAGCTCTCAGGATGAAGTGTATGCGGCGACATACGGACTCATTTATCGAAGCACGAATGGGGGAACAAGCTGGACAAACGTCCTTGGTGCTACTTCGTTCCCGTATTCAATTTATACTGATATTGCCATCACTGCAGGCGGAGTGATGTACGCTTCGCTTGGTGGTGGCGGCACACAGGATGGCATTTATCGTTCTACAGACGGTACTAATTGGACGAATATCACTCCTTCAGGCTTTGCTTCGTCGTATCGCCGTATCGTTATCGGTTTAGCGCCTTCCAATCAAAATGTTGTTTATTTTTTGGCGCAAACGCCGAGTAGCGGAACATTAGATCATCAAATCTGGAAATATACATTTGTTTCAGGCAATGGCTCAGGTACAGGTGGAACATGGGTGGATCGTTCGGCGAACATGCCGGCGATTGGAGGGTCGGTCGGCAATTTCGATTCACAGAATTCCTATGATCTCATCGTAAAGGTAAAGCCGGATAATGAGAACGTTGTGTTTATCGGAGGCACCAATCTCTACCGCTCGACAGATGGTTTTGCCACTTCGACAAATACAACATGGATTGGGGGATATGCTGTTGTGAATGATGTTTCGCAATACGCCAACCATCACCCTGATCAACATTCTTTGGCATTCCTTCCCTCTAATTCTTCTACTTTGTTTTCAGGGCATGACGGCGGTATCAGCAAAACAACGAACGACCTCGCTTCATCCGTAAGTTGGACGAGGCTCAACAATGGTTACCTGACGAGTCAATTCTATTCTGTTGCACTTGATCACGGAACGACAGGAAACAATGTGGTTGTCGGTGGCCTTCAGGATAACGGCAATTGGTTTACAAACTCGACAAGTTCAACATCGCCGTGGGTAGAAATCCCGGGCGGGGGCGATGGGACGTTTTGTGCTATTGCCAGCGGAAGAACGTCATATTATTTCGGCACGCAGAACGGCAGTGTAACCCGATTTCTCCTTGGCACTGACGGTTCAGACCAAGGCTGGACAAAAGTAACGCCGGCAGGAGCTTCCGGTTTTCTCTTTGTTGCGCCTTATCTGTTAGACCCCAACAATAGCAAGATGATGTATATGGCGGCAGGCGGCTCTATTTGGCGGAACACCGACCTTACGACTATTCCGCTCTTTTCGAATAATAAAACTTCGGTTAACTGGGATAGCCTTGCCGGATCCTATGTTTCGGGTGAAATAATTTCCGCTCTTGCAGTTTCCACAACCCCAGCGAACCGGCTTTACTTTGGAACGACAACGGGACAAGTGTACTGGATGTTTGGAGCAAACGGCAGTAACCCCAGCCGCTCTACAATTACCGGTTCCGCTTTTCCTTCTGGCGCGTATGTCAGTTGCATTGCCCTTGACCCGACGAACGCCGATAACGCGATTGTTGTGTTCTCAAATTACAATGTGCAAAGTTTGTTCTCTACATCTGACGGCGGAACGACGTGGACAGCCATCGGCGGCAATCTCGAAAGCACAAGCGGTCCATCGGTTCGTTGGGCGGCGATTGTACCGAGCGGGACTTCTTCGAAAACCTATCTTGTTGCAACCAGTGTTGGTGTCTATTCGACAAACACCTTGAACGGCTCTTCGACCATATGGGCGCAGGAGGGAGGCTCGACCATCGGCAACGTCGTTACGACGATGATTGATTCGAGAGCTTCCGATGGTCTTGTGGCTGTGGCAACGCATGCTAACGGTGTTTATAGCGCAACAGTTTCCGCGCCTTCGTCGGTTGAACGGCTTGACGATGTGATTCCGAAGGATTTTGCTCTTGCTCAAAATTATCCCAATCCATTCAATCCGTCAACAACTATCCGATTCGGATTGCCGCGGGAAGGTTATGTGCGAATCAAAATATTTGATGAGGCAGGTAAAGAAATAGCGAGATTAGCGGATGAGACGAAGAGCGCGGGTTCCTATATGGTAACATGGGATGGGCGGGATTCGCGAGGAGTTGTAGTTCCCTCCGGCGCCTATTTCTATCGCATCGAGGCACAAGGGTACGCCAGCACAAGGAAGATGGTTCTGTTGAAGTGAAAAACTTTGCTTACTTTTGTTCCTAACTTTTATGGCAACTCGAGTACTTTTGGTAGCTATAACGTTTATAGTCGTTGGATGCTCATCATCGAAAGAGGCAGGTTCAGGAGCTATTACCGGTATAATTCAAGTAATCGGCAATGAGCCATTTACTACTGTTGCTATTCAACGTGCGGATGGTACAATGTATCGTATTTCTGCCTCTCGTGAGATCGAACAACGATTGAGAGCGATGCAGGGTAAGACAATGGAGCTACGATATTCTGAATTATCCTCATCTCCTGAGGGGCTTAGAATTGTGGTCAAAGAATTGAAAGAACAAAAAAGTGGACAATCGAAATAAAGTAATTTTCAGGGGGAGTTTTTTATGAAGCAACATATCCGCGGTGTATTGATAGCACTATTATTGCTCCAAACTTCTTTCGCCCAGGAAGCCGCGCAGTTTGATTTTCGAGAAGGCAGCAATCAATCGGCTGCGGCTTATCCTATAAGCGGTTGCCGGCTTTTGTGGCAGGAGGAAGCGAAAATCGCTCAGTATGTAAAGGAGCATCCTGAAGTGATCGAAGCGAGTCGCCTGATGAAGAAAACACTGTGGAATTTCAACGTGGGGGATACACACGCTTGGTGGGCGACGGATTTATCAAAATTGCCTCAGTCGGAATACCTTGTGCCCTCAACCTGCAAAGCGGTGGGACCGAATTCTTATATTTTTGTTGAGGACTCTCTGTGGAATAACGGTCGGGTGAACCAAGCAGGGGTTGATTCGATTCTCACAGCGTTCGAAATGCGCATCCCCGCTTCTGCGACAAAAGGGATTTATCAAATGGATACCGAAACGTTTGGTAATCCCCCTAACGTTGATGGGGATCCTAAAATCGTTATTCTTATCCTCGATATTAAAGATGGTTGGAGCGGAAGCGGCGGCTACACGGCTGGATATTTTTATAGCTTGAACCAATTTCCCGAAGGCACATTTTCTGGGCGCCATAGCAATTATACGGAGATATATTATATAGATGGCAACCCGGGCAATTTGACGACATCTTCTGGGGTCACGAATGCCGCCAGCACAACGGCGCATGAGTTTCAGCACATGATTCATTTCAATTACGACCGCAACGAAGTGACGTTCATAAACGAAGCCTGCTCTGAAGTCGCGTCCCTTGTGTGCGGCTATTCGTATTCGGGACAAAATCTTTACACCGATAATACGAATGTCAGCCTCTTTCCTTGGAACAGCACTTTGGCGGATTATTCCCGCGCGGCTCGGTGGGCATTGTATCTTTGGAATCAATTTCCCAACGGCTATCTTAAAAAGTTAGTCGCTGATGCCGGGACGGGCATAACAGGCATCAACAATGCACTGGCTTTATATACACCCACTACACTCAGACAATTTGACGATATTTTTCAAGATTGGCTTGTGGCAAATAATCTTAACGACGCTTCATTTGACGCACGCTACGGGTACACATTTGCCGGCTCTTTAACAAAAGCAACGGGAACAAAATACCTCGATCCTAGTGCAAATGTTTCCAACGCTACCGTAGCCGCGCTTGGAGCATCGTATATTACATTTAGCGGCGGCTCGAATCTCAGCATCACGTTCTCTGCAACATCTCCAATAATCAGTGTGAAGGCAATTAAAATTGGTGCGAGTTCTAAGCAGGTTGTTAATGTGCCTTTGGAGGTTGCATTCTCAGAGCCGGGGTTTGGCACAACCTATTCGACAATAACATTTGTTGTATCCAATTCCTCTCAAAGCCTTGATGCTTCGTATAGTTTTCAATCCTCAGGCTCATCCGGCTCAGCAGTTGAGCTTAAATGGGATGAGACAGAGCCACTTGGGCGATTGAGTCTTGCTCCTTTGGATACAGTGTGTGTTACATTCGATGCGATAGCCGGGGCAAAGCTTGATTCAATACGTGTTGCCCTCAGGAGAGCAGGAACAATGTCCGGAGGAGTCTGGACGTATACGGGTGTCTCAAGGCCCTCACCTCTTGGTGCCCGACTTGCCTTTCCGTTGACGGTTTCAACTTCGACAACATTCAGTACTCCATTTCCTGTACCGTATCCAAATTGGAAAACAATTGACTTAAGGTCGTTTAACATAAAAACTGATCTGCCGTTTGTGATCGGGTTTTGGCAATCGAGTGATACCTCTAAAGACGCTTATGTGACGGTCACAAAGACCGCAGGGCAGGACCCTTATCACAGTTTCACTTATTTACACAGCCCAAGCAGTGGCTCGCCAAATTGGTATTATATAACTGCAAACCCTACGGAGATATATCTCTACAACATCCGTGGTTATGTGAGTTCTGCTGTAAC
>JACQBK010000010.1 GCA_016194505.1 Ignavibacteriales bacterium
AATCACGTTAATATTTTTATAGGAAGGAGCGATCGTATAAATCACGCCGCGGCGAGGTTGATTTGCCATTTCCGGCGTTCTGAAAATACCGATGCTTGCCGGTACTTCCGGTTTCTCGTGAGAAAGATCAGGACTGATAATATCCCAACTGTTCCCGCCGTTGGTCGTTTTGAACAAAACGTTCCCTGCATAATACAGCACATGCGGATCAACGGGTGAGAAAAGAACAGGTGCAGTGCGAATGAAACGATATTTCCCGCTCCGCACAGCTTCCGGAGCAATATTTTGCACTTGTCCGTTTGATTTATCGTAGCGGCTGATTTTTCCGCCGTAGATGATGTTAGGATTCAACGGATCGGCGGCTACATAGCCGTACTCTTCCGCACCAACAGGATGCCACTCGCGAAAAGTGATTTGACCGTCATTACCTCTGCTCGCTACGCCAGCGGAGCCGCTTTCTTGTTGACCGCCGTACACCCAATACGGAAATTGATTATCCGTGCTCACATGATAAAATTGCGCGGTTGGCTGGTTATACCAAGAGCTCCATGTCTCTCCGCCATTCACGGTTATAGTGGCTCCTTGATCAACGGCAAGAAGAATAATTTGCGGGTTATCCGAGTTAATCCAAATCGAATGATAATCATCACCGCCGGGGGCACCTTTAAAGGCAGTAAAGGTTTTACCCCCATCAGTTGATTTATAGGAACAGACATTTGCAACATAAACAATATCTTTGTTTTTGGGGTCTGCTTTTATTTCTGCAAAATCGCTTCCGCGACCCCAAAGGCGTGGATCGGGGTTTATGCGTTGCCACGATTCGCCGGCATCATCCGAACGGTACACGCCACCCAATTGCGGCGCATCAACTGTTGCATACAAGCGAGTTGGATCACTCGGGGCAATACAAAATCCTATACGACCTAATCCCTGCTCAACGGAGGGCAATCCCTTTGTTAATTGTCTCCACGTCGTTCCTCCGTCAGTTGATTTATAAAGCCCACTGCCCGCACCCTGCCATGCGCCGTTTTCCCAAGGACCTTGCCGCCCCGCCCAAAGGTCGGCATAAATAATTTGAGAATTTGTCGGGTCGAATGCCAACGCAATCGCCCCGGTGTTTTCATCTTTGTAAAGAACTTTTTGCCAGGATGTTCCCCCATCGGTGGATCGAAACACGCCGCGCTCTTCATTTGCGCCGTACGGATGACCCAGCACCGCAACGAACAAGCGATTCGGATTAACGGGGTCAATAATGATTGAACCAATTTGTTGGCCATCCTTCAAACCGCAGTGCTGCCACGTTTTTCCACCATCGGTAGATTTATAGACCCCGTCCCCGGTCGAAAGATCAGGGCGTTGAAGTCCTTCTCCACTGCCCACATAAATAATATTCGGGTTCGAGGGAGCAATTGCTAACGTTCCGATGGAGCCTGTAGGCTGATCGTCAAAAATTGGGTTCCAGGTATGACCGTAATCGTTCGTCTTCCACACACCGCCGTTGTTCACACCGATATAAAATACATTGGGCTGACTTGGCACTCCCTCCGCGCCCACAGTTCTGCCTCCGCGAAAGGGGCCGATCATGCGCCATCTCATGCTCTGATACATATTGGAGTTAAACTGTTGTGCAGTCGCTAACGATAGGAATATAAAAACGAGCGTTAGAAGATATATACCAGCTCGGAACTTTGGATGATTTTTCAAGATACGCCTCCGGGAGTTAGGTGAAATCAAAAAAAATGGACGCTGAAAAAGCAGAAAAAAATGAAAAAACGCGGAGAAAGCTAAAAATAAAATTTGTAGAGCCGACCCTGCCCCATGTAACGAGGGTCCCCTTGTCCCTCCGAATGATAAGTTGATACAAGATGACCGTCACTTTTAAAGTGACGGTCATCTAACTATTTATCAAGAACCTGTACATACCCCCTCCACTTGTCGCAGGGCAAACTCTTTTCATATCTATCTAATAAATCTCTCTCAATCTCTTTTCTCTCGTCGGAATTATTCTCCTTAAGAACTAATAGACAATTAGCCCCTTCGCGTCTAAAACAGGATATTTTGTGATGGTTACTAAACCGTTGTCTTAAATTTTGTCCACGACCTATGTATATCAACCGTTCACGAACAAATATTCCTTCACTAAAAGTTCCTCTTGCGACTACGTATATTGCGCTACATCTTAAATTAACTCCCTCAACAAAAGGATAGGCCATGAAGCTATATTCTGTACCTAAATTCCCCTTAACTATAACCATTCAATCATCTATCTTGGGTATAATTCCAAAAACTTCCTAAAAGTGGAGCATAAAAAAATAGCTTTTTATCAGCTTTTATCAGCTTGATCGGTTTTTTCAGGTGCTATTACTACTTTAACGAAGCGGACTGTTTGGATCTCTTTACTACTTCTTTTACTTTTTCAAACACTTGCTCGTACGAGATCGCGTTCATGCACTCGAACGTTGTGATGGGGCATTTGTTGCCGCCATGGATTGAACAGGGTCGGCAGGGCAAGCCTTTGATCTCCACCACTGCATCGAACTCCCCGGCGGGACCGAACCCAAACTCCGGCACCGTCGCTCCGAAAATAGCCACTACCGGCGTGCGCATTGCAACTGCGATGTGCATCGGTGCGCTATCGTTCGAGACAAGCGTTTTACAGCGGCGAAGCAGTTCCGCCGATTGCAACAATGAAAGCCTTCCCGCCACATTATAGACATGCGCTGAGCCGCTCAGCTTATAGATTTCATCACAAAGTTGTTCGTCTTCTTTGCCGCCGATCAGCATTACCTCAAATCCTGCATCATCAAGATTGACGGCAAGGGAAGCAAAGCGCTCTTTGAGCCATCGCTTCGTGTTCCAAATCGTGCCGGGAGCAAGGGCAACCAGCTTTTCGGGATGTCCAACCTCAAAATCGAATAAAAGTTTATCGACAACTTTGCAATCATCGCTGGAAGGGTACAATCGAGGCAAATCTTTTGGGAGAATTTCGACCTCTAAGCCGCCAAGAAGGGATAGGTTGCGCTCGATCTCATGGATAGTGTGCCGGTACTTTATGGTTTTGGTGAGCAACAACCGACCGGAACTTTTGTCGAATCCGATACGAACGGGAATACGCAATAACCAAGCCAACAACGCGCTGCGAAGCGACCGGTGCGGGACAATAGCAAGCTGATAGTTTTTCTGCCGAAGGCTTTTGACCATTCTGAACAATCCGCGTACACCGCGATCGCTTCCCCGCTTATCATACGCGATCGTCTCGCGAAGAGATGGATGATTGGCGCATAACTCTTTGGCGCGCGGCGTAACGACAATATCAACGAATGCTTGAGGAAAAATTTCTTTGAGGGCTTGAACGAGCGGCAGAGTTAATACCACATCGCCGATGAATGCAGTTTGAACAACGAGTATGTTTTCAACGTTGTTCATACGGATTCGGTGGATACACTATCCAACTCACTATCAGGAACATGTTTCCATCGCTTGTGCGTCCACATCCAATGGTCGGGATATTGTCGAATATACTTCTCCGTAATTTTGACATGCCGTTTTGTAAGCTCAACGACATTTTCCTCCGTATAACCGTTCAGATCACTCGCCGGCACTTCTTCCGAATATATCATATAGGAACCATTCGGCTGACGAACTGAGAACAGCATAATCAATGGTGCTCCCGTTTTGAGACTAAAAACAGCCGGTCCTTGGTGCGTCGGAACTTTCCTTCCGAAAAATTCTATCCAGATATTTTCTTTGGCGGCAGTTTGATCGGCAATCATGCCAACGGCGCCTCCGTTGCCTAATGTTTTTAAAATTTCCCGGATGGAAAGATCCATTGGTATAATCGTGTTTCCAAAACTTGTTCGCCACTGATGAACAACGCGATCAACATACGGATTGGACTGAGGCTTTGCAATATTAAGGGAAGGAAGACCTAAGCAAGCGGGGGTTCCTTGAGCAAGAAGCTCCCAACTCCCAAAATGCGCCGAAAGAAAAATAATGCCCCGTCCTCTTTTGTAAAGTGATTGAATCATCTCGGGATTTTTAAAATGCACAACTTCCCGGATGCGTTCAAGTGTAAGACGTGGAAAGTAGAGAAGTTCAAACAGAGTAATACCAATATTCTTGAATACGCCACGCGCAATATGGTCAAGCTCTTCTTTGGATTTTTCCGGAAAAGCGTGACGAAGATTATCAAGCGTTACTCCTCGGCGAAATCCAAACACAGAATACGTTATCTCTCCAAGAAAGCCACCTTGCCATTGTACAAAACGAAAGGGGAGAATGCGAACGATCCCTGCAACAACCTGAAAGACAATATATTCAACAATATGTCCTATCTTCATTGCTGCTTCCGATTCCTCATTCCCCCATCACTTTCACAATCACTCTCTTTTTTCGTTGGCCGTCAAACTCGGCATAATAAATTTGCTGCCATGGGCCGAAATCGAGCTGAGCGTTTGTCACCGGAACAACGACCTCGTGGTGCATCAAAAGGCTTTTCAGATGCGAGTCGCCGTTCGTCTCTCCCGTTTTGTGATGGCGATAATTCGATTTAAAAGGCGCCAGTTGGTCGAGCCATTCATCAATATCTTCGATAAGCCCCTGCTCGGCGTCGTTCACATACACCGCCGCCGTAATGTGCATTGCGGAGACCAGTATCATGCCCTCTTTGATGCCGCTTTTTTCCAAAATACGCTCTACTTCGGAGGTCATGTTAATGTATTCTCGATGTTTTTTTGTATTGAACCACAAATATTCGGTATAGAATTTCATGTTCGCCTCGTTTATTGCGCTGGGAGAAATACATTGTACTCTAAAGGAGCTAACTTCAACACAACCTTGCCTTGTGAAACATTTTTCACGGTATTGGAAAAATACTCTTTAAGATTCCCTTTGAGAGAGTCAGGTAAAGATATTTCAACCCGCCGCTCATTCATGGAAAAATTGATGACAACGATCACTTGGTCATCGCCAAGCTTGCGCAGGAATGAGTAAACTTTTTGGTTATCGGAATTTTCCATGCGAACAAATTCCCCACGCCGGAGGGCGCTATGAGCCGCCCGCAGTGTGGCTAGTTGTTCGTAAAACTCTCGGAAGTCCGGGTTCTTGCTCCAATCAATATCCACTTTCTCAAACAAATCCAATTTTTTATTGTTGCCTACTTCTTCGCCATTGTACATTAAGGGAACACCCGGGTATGTAAATGTAAAGACAGCAGTTGCTTTAGCGCCTTGTGGTGTAAATTTGATAACTGCGGGATTATCCCAAGCGTTTTTATCATGATTCGTATTGAACCGTAAACGCAACGCGCCTTGAGGAAATTGCAAAGATTCATTCCTCATAACATCATCAAATACTGTAACAAGAGTCGAGCCGTTGATGATTTTTTCAAAGACATCATACACATTCCATGAATAGGTGAGATCAAAAGCTTCGACGTGCTGTTCGGGAAGCGTTCCTTCTGAAAGCATCATCACGGGTTTGATCTTATCTAATTGTTTTCGCGCAAGATCCCAAAAATCTGTCGGGACTAATTCAACGGTAACCGTCAATGCCAATATCGCGCACCCAATACTCCATCATTTGAATCATATACTTCCGCAACTCATGCTGGTTGTAATTGAGATCGGCAACATCGTGCCAATCGGGGTTAGGTGCAACAATGGCTCCTTCTTTATTTTTGCTGAACCAATCTGTGTGTTCAGTGATAAGCCTGCTATCCCACGATGTATGATTGATAACAAGATCTATAACGATCTTCATTCCTTGCTTATGGACTGCATTCACCAAGGACTTGAAATCATCCAGCGTGCCAAATTCCGGATTCACTTCATAGTAATCTTGAACTGCATACGGACTGCCGAGCGATCCTTTGCGATTCAATTCCCCAACCGGGTGAATCGGCATAAGCCATACAACCGTCACGCCAAGGTCTTTTAACTCCGGGAGTTTTCGCTGGAGCGCTTTGAATGACCCTTCTTTGGAAAACGAGCGGAGATATACTTCATACACAACGGCATCCCGCACCCAATCTGCGCTCGGACGAGCGGGAAGATCGGCGTAGGGAGTTTTGAGTAATTGCTGAACATCGCGTACAGGAAGAAGCGAAATGGGCTTGTAAATGCCTCCGGGACCGGAATAATCATTGACTCGGACGACAAGCTCATTCTTGCCTTGCCGCACGGCATCTTTCAACTCAAAATAAAACGGCTCACTATAGCCGACATGCCCGCCGACTTTTTTTCCATTCAGCCAAACATCCGCGTCGTCATCTACGCCGCCGAAGAACAATGCCATCGGCTGGGAGACGTCCTTTACATCGAACGTAGTAGAATACCATCCAACGCCGTCATATTCTGCAAGATTGTATCTATCCCAATAACTGGGGACATTCACTTTAGACCAATCCGACCGATTAGCTCCCTCTTTGAACCAGTTTTCACTAACTCCCTTATCCAGCGAATCAATTTTAAACAACCACTCATCATCTAACGACATTGTGCTATCCTTTTGAGTTTTGCATCCTTCAAGAAAAATTAAACCGATTATGATTATCGACAAAGATGCGATGAAAGATATGATTTTTCTCATTGAGCCTACCATCGAGTCCACTAATATTGAAAGGGTTTAGATACGAATTAAATACAAAATTACGAGAAGAAAAAAAGGGGTAGGCTTTTTTTTATCCCTTTACACTTCCCAATGTTAAGCCGGAAACAAGCCATTTACTGAGAGCAAGGAATAAAATAACAACCGGAATCATGACAATCAGTGATGCTGCGCCGTATAAGCCCCATTCAGTGCTCATGCTGGCTTCAAAGGATTTCAAGCCGAGCGGGAGCGTCCAGAGCAGTGATTCCTGCAAAATCTGCGCGGCAACGAGATATTCCGACCATGCCGTCATAAATGAGAACAACGCGGTAATAACCAACGCGGGCGCGGCAAGCGGCAAAATGATCTTGTAGAACGCGTAAAACTGTGAAGCTCCATCTATGCGCGCCGCTTCTTCTAACGTAGGAGGTATAGTATCATAGTATCCCTTCATCGTCCATATACAGAATGGCAGCGCTGTTGCAGAATAAACGATGATAACACCGAGATACGTATTGATGAGACCAAGATTGATAAGCATAATATACATGGGCAGCAATAACATTGTTGCGGGAAACATTTGCGTCGTCAGGAGACTAAGCAAGCCCATGTTCTTTCCGAAAAATTTAAATCTCGAAAACCCATAGCCCGCCATGGAAGCAAAGACAACCCCCGTTATTGTTACCGCAAGAGAAACGAATGCGCTATTTCCCATCCAGCGGAGAAAATCGCGTTCGGTAAAAAGTTTAACATAATTGTCGAACGTTGCGTTCTTTGGCATAAGCTCAAGCGAGGTGGAAAGCAATTGATCGCCGGGGCGCAAGGAAATGTTCACCACTTGCCAAATCGGGAATATCGCGATGACAACGAAAACCGTTAACACCGCGTAGGTGAAAGTCTGTTGAATGATCTTTGAGCGTTTTGTTTGAACTGCCATAGATTTAATATGCCGCTTCTGTTGCGCGAGATTGTTTCATAAAGATTAAACTAAAGACAAGCAGGATGAGAAAAATGACCAACGAGAGCGCCGCCGCATAGCTGAAGCTATAAAAATTGAACGCCGCTTTATAGACAAATGAAACAAGGATATGCGTATTATCGGATGGCTCTCCGGCGTTACTGACCAGCCAAACGATATTGAGGTTGTTAAATGTCCACACTGCGCCTAGCGTAATAGCGGGAATCATCACCGGTCGAATGAGCGGTAACGTTATCGTGCGAAGCTGGTGCCCCCACGTTGCGCCGTCTATCTCAGCCGCCTCATAAAGTTCATGGGGAATACTTTGCAACGCTCCAAGAGCAACTACCATCATAAACGGAAATCCGAGCCAGACGTTCGTGAGAATGCATGCCAAAAATGCCTCGGTGGGACTTCGCAGCCACTCCACTGCAGGCAAGCCAAGATATTTAGTTAAAATAAGATTGAACGAGCCGTACTCATAATTGAACATCCCCCGCCATGTTAATGCGACAATACATTGTGGTATCGCCCACGGGAGAACCAATAGCGTGCGGTAAATTGACTTCCCTTTAATTTGCTGATTAAGAAGCAGGGCTAAGAATACTCCAAGCGTGACATGAAACGTCACATTCACAACCGTCCAGATAATCGTTTTCAGGAACACGGCATAGAAATCCGGTTGGGAAGGCTCGGTAAATATTTTCACAAACTGCCGCAAGCCAATAAAATGCCAATCGCGAATCTTGTTGAGATTCATGTTCCCAAACGCAAGCGCAACATTATAGAGGAACGGGTAAAACACTACCGCCGCTAGTAGAACAAACGCCGGCAGGACAAGAAAGGTTATGAAAAACTTATTTTTAGACAAGTTGAATAATTGTTATATGTTGAATGTTGAACGTTGCATGTTTTCCAGCCTGCCACAGGCACGGCGTCCCGATGTTTGTATCGGGATACGTTAAAAGTTCAATTGAAAGATTGATTTAATGAGATTTAGCCTTGGTGGTTTTCAGATATTTCATTAGACCGTAAATAATTTTAGAGACTGTTGACGAGAGCTGATATGCTTGTTCAAATTGCTCTTTCGAAATATAGGATTCATCGGAGGCAATATAAAGTTGATTTTTTATTTCTGAAATTGACCATCTTGAGTACCCAAGAAATTTTATAAACTCCAATCGTGATCCCGAATCAAACCCTTCGGCAATATTGGATGTTACCGAAATAGCTGCTCGTCGTATTTGCTCTTTTAATGAGTAATCCTTCGAAAATTCGCGCAACTTTGTAAGAGAGTAAATAAATTTAACGAGCTTCCGCCCCTCTTTCCAAGCATCTAGATCTTCGAATCGGGTAATTTTCAAGAGAATATTCTCTGGTTGTCAGTTTGTCTTTAACATACAACATATACGCCAGAGGCGCACAACTTTCACTCTATCCCGATACAAAACATCGGGACACACAAAACGTGCAACATGTTTTTTATTTACTCATTCATTTCCTTAATTTTTCTCAACGCCAGCGCCTGCATATCTTTTGCGGCTTGTTCGGGAGTTCTCGCCCTGCCCATGACCGCTTGGTAGCCGGGTCGCATCGCATCCCACACAGCGCGCAGTTCGGGAACAACGGGCATTGATCGCCCCAGCTTAATCTGGAGTAAAGAATTCTGCAAATTTTCGTTCGAAAGTATAAATGGGTTCTTATATAATGATTTGCGTGTCGGAGCTGTTTGTAATTCCTTCACCGTTTCGAGTTGGCATTCTTCGGAAAGGAGGTATTTAAGAACGTCAACAATGAGCGGAAGCTTTTCAGAGCGTACGTTGATGTTGAGCGAAAAGCCCTTGGGCGATGTCATCGGAGCGCACCACAATCCCGTTGAAGTGATTTTAGGCAGAGGCGCGATGCCAATGTCTATCCCCTTTTGCTTATATCCTGCCCACGACCAATCTCCGTTAATCAACATAGCGGCTTTGCCGTCTTTGAATAAAGCATCGGCAATTTCGTAATCAGCTTCGTTGGGAACGATTTTTTCCTTATCGCGCAGTGAACGGATAAAATTAAGCGCGTTCACCATAGACTGGTTATCGAGAGCGGGCGTTACACCATCTTCCGCGAACACCCAACCGCCAAATCCAGTATAAAATGGGATGAAGAAAAAAGGCTCGATGTAATTCCACGTCAAGCCGTACACATTCGGTCGTCCGGCAACATAGCCATATTTCTCTTGAATAGACTTACTTAACTTTATAAGCTCTACATCTGTTTGCGGCGGCTTTTGGACATATTTCTTGTTGTACACAAGAGCCAAATGATTGCCAATTTTATCAGCAATTTGATATAAATGACCTTTATACCACAGCAGGGATGAAGAATCAAACTCAGACAAATAGGATTGCGGAAAAATATCCTCCAGCGGCTTTATGCTTTGTGTTGCCTCATAAATGCCAACAGGGTCGGAAGGTCCATGGATCAAATCAGGACCCTGCCCCGCAAGCGCGGCTACAACATACGAGCTGCGAAGTTGTTCCGTCTCCTTATACAACTGAACCACCTCTACACCGGGGTGCTCCCGCATATACCGGGTAATTTGCCGTTGAAGAATGTTTCCTTCATCGGGCCTCATCTGATGCCAAATGACAACCCGGTTCGCTTGACTTGATCGAGTCGAGCAACCTTGCACTAAAATGAAGAATAAACAAAGGAAAGAGACAGAAACCGTTCTTAGCATCAAACCTGTTTTATATTTCGTATGGCTAAACCTATCATTTTCAAATTTAAACAACTACGACGCGCCAAATTTATCTCTCACAACTTGCTTCTCACCGGGGTTTCCTTCAACACGAATCTTTCGATTATGGAAAGAAAACTCCTCGCCCGGATTCCAATTCCCCTCGGCGCCGCTGTTCGTGTATTTGTATTCGATTTCAGAGCCTGGAGGAAGCTGAATCTCAACTGTCCAAATGCCATCGCCCTTTTCATCCCCATGCGTCCCATCATCATACATACGGATTGTGTTAGGGACCCAGTTGCCTAACGCCTCATGACTCCCCGCAATGTAAACCGCTTTACGCACATAGACATCCCGTGCATCCACTTGGAAAGAAATTGTAACAAGATCAGACGCGCTTTGCGCCATAGCTCCCTGCGCGGGTTTTTTGGGCTCACCTTCCCTATGGACAATAGGCTGAAAATCCCGTTCAGGCATGTTGCCGCCAGCCTTCTCTGCAAACGTGTAGAGATTCGTAAGATGGGTTATATACGCAATATCGAAAGGCTTATCACCTGCAGGCGCAGTTTGGTCGGTTCCATACCACCAAAACCAATCCGAGCCTTCTGCCGCATACATTGACTCCCACGCTTGGAACACATACCAAGCTTTCGTGCCCTTCTTTGGAGGCTTCGCACTGGGGTCAGGTTGCTTTAAGCCTGATTTCTCCAAATCTTGGCGAGCAGTCAAAAGGTATTCCCAAGCACGATTCTCTTCTTCCTCCCCAATCCACGTGTCATAGTTTGCGTTAATCCAAGAGCCGGACCAGAGCCACTCTAGCTTTTTTAATGATTCAATCGGATGAGCGGGAATATCACGGTGAGCATTACCGTGGATATACTCTGTTACAGTGGTTGTTACAACTTGTTTCGTTTCGTAGAGCTTAGAGAGTTTTCTATAAAGCGCATTTTGAAATTCTTTACCATCGTTATCGAGCCGATACCACTCCCAAGCATTTTCCCCGTCAAGGATCACGGTCAACAATCGGTCCGGTTCGTCTTCGCGGGGAACGTACTTCAGCACGCCCCGAATAAAATCATCCGCTGCGTCTTCTCCCAGATAATTTTGATAGACAAACCCAATCTTATCGGAAAGCTCGGTATCCCGGAATACGATCGCTACCGAATCCTTGCTCCCATGATTTGAGTAGAGTGAATAAGGATAAAATTTCGGTTGGTCAGAGGGTTTGGAGCGGGCAAGTATTTTCTCGTCGGTTGCGACCCACTGAATATCATTGTTTCCGAACACCGCGACAATATCATGAGCAACCGATCCCTCTGCGGGCCACATCCCCGAGGGGGCTACCCCAAACTGAGTTTTAAAGTACGCAACGGCTTTTGCTACTTGCGCGTCCGCGTCCTTAGGATAATGAAACCGACTCGGCATCGGGTTGTTGGGCTGACACAGCTTGCCAAGATCGCTATCATAAATAAGCGGCAAGATAGGATGATAGAACGGCGTGGTGATAATTTCTACTTGTCCTTCTTGTTCGGCGGGGTGGTACATCATTTTTTTATGTGCCGGGATAATTGCCGCGAGCACTTTGTACGTTTCAGCGACAATCCTGTTGCAATCCTCCTCTGTGATAGTTTTCCGCAGCCTGTATGTTCCATCCGGAACTTTTGCAATAAGGTCGGATAAATCTATCGTAGCGCCGCTGGCAAGCTTTACTGTTTGCTCAAGAAAATCCGGGTCGAAGTTGGCAAGGTAAAACCAAAATTTTATTTCGCGCAACTCTTGTTCGGAAAGCCCCCTCACGCCCGCGCCGGCGTACTTCTCTCTCAGCGCGTTGTATTCAGGAAAGCGTTTGATGATGACATCACTGACGCCGAACGCATTCCAGACGTTCGTCAGTAAAAATTCAAAGTCTTTCGACGTGAAATCTTTCGTAGGCTTGAGAGCCAAA
The DNA here is from genome assembly GCA_016194505.1 of Ignavibacteriales bacterium. Classification (GTDB taxonomy): domain Bacteria; phylum Bacteroidota; class Ignavibacteria; order UBA10030; family UBA10030; genus JACQBK01. Next base: position 12,220 of record JACQBK010000010.1, read on the forward strand.
TCAATCCACGGATCGGTTTTCCCTCCCTCCTTCGCGAAATATTTTTTAGCGTCAACGCTGTTTTTCTTGACATCCACAAACGGCTTAAGCCTGTTGACGTAATATTCATTCAACTGAAGAAGCAGTGACGACGTAAGGTTTACGGTAAAATGAATAGTGGGGTAGCGCTCAAGGATGGACACCATATCGTAATAGTCTTTGGTGCCGTGCGTGCGAACCCATGGTCCCTGCAATTGATCCGTTCCCGGATCGAGATACAGCGGCTGATGCTGATGCCAGATGATATTGAGATACAGCGTTTTTCCTGTTCTTGGATATTCGTCGTTCATAATGTTCTTGCTCACTTGATTGTTCAATATTACCGAGTCGCTCTCTCCCCACACCACTAATATAAGCAGAGAAGAGATAAAAAGATATTTGATTGAATCTATCACCGTAATAAAATCATTTTCTTTACCTGAAGAAAAGTTCCGGCTTGTAAACGCGCAAAATATATCCCCGAAGCAACTTCCCGCCCCGCCTGATTACGCCCATTCCACTGGACAGGATAATATCCCTCTTTCCGATACCCTTCCTCAAGCGTTGCAATCTCATTTCCGAGAATGCCATAAATTTTTAGACTGACGAAGGACTCGCTCGGCACTTCGTACTGTATTGTTGTAGAGGGATTAAACGGATTGGGATAATTTTGATGTAAAGAAAATTGTTTGGGAACCTCTGACAATTCCTTTGAACCGGGGATACCCAACGATGTGTTGCTCCGATTAGAAAAAACCCTTGCCGTGTAAGCAGGAATTGTAAAACTCGTAACAACAGTGTCGCTTGCTGTATAAGCAGTCTGGTCAAAGATGTCGTACCACACGCCAACGGCAAGCCAAGGAACACTTGTAACGGTTTGGCTTGCACCGCTCAGATTGCTGAGCACCATCACCTTTGAGTTTGTGGCGGCGTCATCAAATCCCCACACTAAAACTTTTTCTGTGTTGTATTGTTTGAGTTTTCGCAAAGCCCCGTTAAAGAGGGCGGGATTGTACCGCCGTTGCCGAATTAACCAGCGATAGTATTCGAAATGCGATTTTCCCCGCGGTGTGCTAAGGTAGCTCCATTGAACCGGTCTATAGGAAAGCTTTAGGCCATCGTTAAGCCACCCCCGCGGCTCGCTGAGTTCCATCCCCTGCCATAGCATCGGCATGCCAAGCGATGTGAACATGAAAGTAGCGTAGAGCTTATCCCGTTGAATTGCTTCATCAAGGGAAACCGACTGGAATGTATTCATCTCATAGATAAGAGTCTGCTCATCGTGCGTCACTGTGGCGTTGACAGGCTCCGTTCTGTTTGCATAGCGATTAGGCGACGAAGGAACATCGTTGCCTTGGTAAGCGCCTAAATCCAGAACAAGATTTTCTATATTCGAAAGAGAGCGATTTCTAAACCGTGCCTCATCAAAAACCTCATCACGAAAACTGTCGTGCCAACCGCTTGTGAGACCGCTATAGTAAAGCAACGCAGGACTTTCGGGCAAATGCTCGGCTATTTGATAGATTGAGCCATTATATTCGCTCGCAATTTTATTCGCCCATCCCAAAATTCCTTTTGTCGTATCCGAAAGAGTCCAACCAATCCCCTGCGTGTAGTCGTACCGAAACCCGTCAACTTTATACACATCAATCCACATCTTCAGCGTTTCATAAATCAACTCTTGAGTTTCGTTCGTCCAGTGATCCATATCTCGAAAAAAACAGAGTTGATCTTCATTCGGACGAAGGTCATTACACCTTTTGAAGTATGGATTGACATCTTCGTCGGGCTGCATTTGCCACAGCGGGCTTGTATCGTTCAGATGATTGAAGACAGCGTCAACAATAATTGCAATGCCTCTTGCATGGGCGGCATCAACAAGCGCTTTGAAATCTCGCGGCGTGCCGTAACCGGGTTCTAACGCAAAGTAGCTGTTGATGTCATACCCCCAAGAATGACCTGATCGCCCAACGGCACCGTAATCATTAATTGGCATAACCTCGATTGCGTTAACGCCAAGCGAATCGAGATACGGCAGTAAAGTCATAAGATCGCTCAATGTTCCCTGTTGCGAGGATGTCCGGTTATAATAACCGCCGCCAAACTCGCCGACATTCAGCTCATAGATGATTAACTTATTTAATGGAGGGCGCTGGTAATTTTGCGTTTTCCAGGTATAATCATCATCCGTTAAGCCTGCCGGCCCAATTGTGATAGAGATATTCATACGCTCCGGGCGCAAGTTTTATATTCATCCACCAATCACCAGCCGAAGACACATTTTTTTTCATCACAATCGGAGTGGCGGTGGCAGGCGATTGTCCCACAGGAGCAATCCGAAGTAACACGTAATCTTTTCCTGTAACACGGAGCCGAAACGTAACAGAATCGCCTGAAGCAACACTTGGCAGAGTGACGCCGTGTTTCGCATAAGCCGGCATGAGCATTCGCTCTACAACATATCCACCCTTACTGTACACGACTGAGTCCCCTTTATTATTGTAAGCAACTAAACGAATGAAATTGCTTTTAGGAATAGGAGTAGAAAGATTGAAGTCGAGTATCCGCGTCTGCCTGTTAAAATTTGCAGTCGCATCATTGTTGATCGAAATGGCAGACGCCGTTATGCCACTGGAGAATTTGATGGAAGTAATCGAATCGCTGTTTGCATGTACTAAGCCAATCGTGATGCGCGTGTACTGCTGATTGACTTCTGTTCCATAGAATTGAAACCAGAACAATCGGGAAAGGCGAAGGATAGAATTATTGTTGTCGTTGGGATTGGATTCAGGGTTCAAAGGATCAGTCAACCAAGTTGTTCCGGACTCTGGCGGAAAAAATTTATACTGCCACACTGAATCACCAAATTCAGGTGACGGAGCGGGTGAAGTATGAATCTTCAACGTCCGCGTGATAATCCAATATTCTCCAGTATACGTCATCGGCCATATCGAGGAATTCCAATTATTAAACTGCCCGACCCAATATTGCGTGGTAAATGCAGGCGGATATCTTCGAACGCTGAGCGTTACGCTATCAGATGAACTTTGAGCAAAGACACTTTCAAAAAAGACCGACAAAACAATAACCAACAACAATTGTTTCATTCAAAACCTTTCAGCAACGATCAAAACAA
>JACQBK010000137.1 GCA_016194505.1 Ignavibacteriales bacterium
ACGCAGGATGAGAAGTTGCGGGAGCGCTTCGACGGCAAGCCGGAGATGCTCATCAATTATCTCAATGCTGTTGCGCAGGATGTTCGGGAAATTCTTGCAGGGTTGGGATTCCGGTCGCTGCACGAGGTTATCGGTCGAACAGATTTGCTGAAGCAGCACATTATTATTGACCATCCCAAGGCGAATACCGTTGACCTGAGCGGTATTTTAGCTCGCCGGGATTATGAGCGTGATCAGCGGTTACGAGTCTGGCATCGGAATGACAAACCCGATAAACCGCTTGATGATATCGTTCTTCAAGACGTAAAGGATGCCATTCGCGATAAAACACATGTAACACGCAGTTACAAAATTCGCAATATCAATCGTTCGGTGGGAACAAAGCTTTCCGGCGAAATCGCTTTTCTTTATGGGGATAAGGGACTTCCGGAGAATACCATTCAACTGAGTTTTCATGGAAGTGCGGGTCAGAGTTTTGGAGCGTTCCTTGTGCAGGGAATTAGATTGCATTTGACAGGTGAAGCGAATGATTATGTCGGCAAGGGGATGAGCGGCGGTGAAATTGTTGTAACGCCCTCTCACAATGAGGAAAGTTCGGCTCAAGAGGTAATAGCAGGCAACACGGTGTTGTACGGCGCTACCGGAGGGGCGTTATTTGCGAGCGGTCGAGCAGGCGAGCGATTTTGCGTCCGAAACAGCGGCGCCTTGGCGGTTGTGGAGGGGGTGGGTGATCATGGGTGTGAATATATGACAGGTGGAACCGTTGTTGTGTTAGGACCAACCGGTCGCAACTTTGGGGCGGGTATGACCGGTGGTACTGCTTATGTTTTAGACGTGCTCGGTGATTTTGAAAAGAAATGTAATCGTGATCTCGTTACTCTCCAAAGGATCGAAACACATGAGGATACGAAATTCTTGCAATCGTTGATTCATCGTCACCTTGAAGCAACCAATAGCAACCGTGCTCAAGAAGTTTTGTCGAAATGGAGCAGTTTCGGGATGATGTTCTGGAAAGTTGCCCCGAAACGAAGGACTGGGGAAGTCCACCCCGAAAAACGATATGTCGTCGGCGGACAGCAAGTAGGAGGCTATCTCGAAAACGCTTTTTCAGGGCTGAAGCCCTAGGACGCTTAGAACGACTTTACTCCACCATAAATGGCGGAGTTATATTCTGGAGCTTTTTCTGCAGTTATATTAACCCCAGCCTTTGAGGCTGGGGTTAAAGTACGCAACATTACACGGCTTTAGCCTTGATATAGTTTTTGAGATACGTGTAAAAAACATCGCATTGAATTCAACAGCCTCATAATAAAGGAGAGTATACGGCATGGCTCTAATAGATTTTGGCGGAGTAAAAGAAGAAGTCGTAACGCGCGAAGAGTTTCCTCTTTCAAAAGCGCAGAAAGTGTTGGAAAACGAAGTAGTGGGGATTATCGGATACGGTCCGCAAGGATGCGGGCAATCTCTGAACCTGCGCGATAATAATATCAAGGTGATCATTGGGCAGAGAAAAGGCGGCAAAGGATGGAATGATGCGCTCCGCGATGGTTGGGTGGAAGGGAAAAATCTTTTTTCCGATATCGGAGAGGCTGTTCGGAAATCTACTGTCGTCCAATATTTGCTTGCAGATGCAGGACAGAAAGAACAATGGCCCGTTATCAAGAAAAATCTGAGCAAAGGACAGGCGCTGTATTTTTCTCACGGTTTTTCCATCGTCTTCAAAGAACAAACGGGAGTTATTCCGCCGCCGGATGTTGATGTGGTGCTCGTTGCGCCAAAAGGAGCAGGCAGAACTGTTCGATCAAATTATCTTGCGGGTAGCGGCATCAATTCAAGCTTCGCCATTTTTCAAGATGCAACGGGTCGAGCGAAGGAGCGCGCCATTGCATTGGGCATTGCAATTGGCTCCGGATATCTTTTCCCGACGACGTTTGAAAAAGAAGTGCTCAGCGATTTGACTGGAGAACGCGGCGTGCTGATGGGAGCGATTGCGGGAGTTATGAAAGCCCAGTACGATACGCTGCGCGCAATGGGGCATTCCCCCAGTGAAGCATTCAATGAAACCGTTGAAGAAGCGACGCAAAGTCTTTACCCGCTTATAGGTAAGAATGGCATGGACTGGATGTTTGCATCATGCAGCACAACGGCTCAACGCGGGGCGCTCGATTGGTCGAAGAGATTCGAAACGACCGTGAAGCCATTATTCGAGTTGCTTTATCGTGATGTTCAGGCGGGCGTCGAGACAAAGCGAGTGCTGGATAGCTGCAGCGCCCCTGATTATCGCGACAAACTTGAAACGGAACTGAATGAATGGAAGGACTCCGAGATGTGGAAAGCCGGCGCGGCAGTTCGCTCCCTTCGTCCTGAACATTGGAAGAAAGATTAAGTATAGACGATTGCAATGTAAGGAGATGACCGTCACCTTTGAGGTGACGATCATCTTGTCTCAAATAAGTGATGAAAGAGGAAAAGCGCATGCGACAAATTTTCTTATATGATACGACACTTCGGGATGGAACGCAGGGTGAAGATGTTACCTTTTCAGTCGAAGACAAACTGAAAATTGCTCAACGCCTTGATGAATTCGGCATCCATTATATTGAAGGCGGTTGGCCCGGATCGAATCCCAGAGATATGGAATTCTTTAATCGGGTAAAAGAAATTCGCTTTCAGCATGCGAAGATCGCCGCGTTCGGCAGTACACGGCGGGCAAAGAATCGAGTAGAAGATGATGCGAACATCCGCGCATTGCTTGAGGCAGAAACTCCGGTCGTGACAATTTTCGGAAAAAGCTGGCTTCTGCATGTCAAATCAGCGCTTCAAATTTCTGAGGAAGAGAATTTGGAGATTATCGAGGATTCTGTCTCCTATCTTAAAGCGCAAGGAAGAGAACTGATCTATGATGCCGAGCATTTTTTCGATGGCTACAAAGGCAACAAAGAATATGCCCTTAGAACGCTGCGTGCGGCAGAACGGGCCGGCGCCGAAGTGATCGTGCTATGCGATACGAATGGCGGCACAATGCCGCATGAAGTAAGCGCAATTATCAATGAAGTGAAAAACCACATAAAGGTATCTTTGGGCATTCATACGCATAATGATTGTGAATTGGCGGTCGCTAACACATTGGCGGCGGTCGCTCAAGGCGCAGTGCAAGTGCAGGGGACGATGAACGGCTACGGTGAGCGGTGCGGCAACGCCAATCTTTGCTCAATCATTCCTAATCTTCAGATAAAATTTGGTTATTGCTGTGTCCATCCTGAACAATTGCGGCGCTTGACGGATCTTTCTCATTACGTCAGTGAGTTAGCCAATCTTTCCCCGCGCAAGCATTTGGCTTTCGTCGGAGAAAGCGCATTTGCCCACAAAGGCGGAGTACATGTCAGCGCCGTGATGAAAGCTCCCGCAACGTACGAACACATTGAGCCGGAGCAAGTAGGCAATCGCCGCCGCGTGTTGATTTCCGATTTGTCCGGTCGAAGTAATGTCGTGTTCAAGGCGCAGGAACTTGGCATAGACATTCAAGAGAAATCCCCTGAAGCCCAAAGCATCGTGGAAGATATTAAGCAAAAGGAATTCGACGGATACCGCTTTGAAGATGCCGAAGGGTCGTTAGAGCTGTTAATCAAACAACGGATGAATGATATTGGTTGGAAAGATTTCTTTGAGCTGGATGAATTTAAAATCATCATTCATAAAGAATCGAAGGATAGCCATCCTGTTTCCGAAGCGCTCATGAAAGTTCGTGTTGGCGAAGAAATAGAGCACACAGCCGCTGAAGGCAATGGTCCCGTGAATGCGTTGGATAATGCTCTCAGGAAAGCTCTGGAAAAATTTTATCCCGAATTGAAATCGGTGCATTTAAGCGATTACAAAGTACGTGTGCTTGATGGTCAGGATGGGACGAGAGCGAAGGTTCGCGTTCTCATTACGACAAACAACGGACAAGTGTCGTACAACACGGTCGGTGTCTCAACCGATATTATCGAAGCAAGCTGGAAAGCCCTTGCCGATAGTATTTATTATCACCTTATGAAAACAGAGACACCTGTTTCGGCATTATAAATACCATACTATTGACATTTTTTTCACAATGAAGTTTCAGAGGTAAAAACATGAAGACACAACCGGATAATTTTTTTCAAACTTCAACTGACATCGTCGAGCGATTGTTGGAAGAAGAACGCGAAGCGATGGAGACAATCCGCTCAAGAGCGACGCGGGTCCACGACCCGAGGCTTCAATCCGTACTGAGAAAACTCGTTGAGATGCGCACCCGGGATTGTGCCGAGTTGGAATTACATATCAGCGAGATTAAATCCGAAGCCGAGATTACGAACCAGATCAATGCGATGTTCTGATGAAATGAATTTCTATGTTTTTAAAAAGCGTTACACAGAGAACACAAAGAAGACACAGAGTGCGCCAGAGGCGCATCCGCCTCTGGCGGAAAAAAATAATTTATTCCTTCAGTGTATCTCTGTGTTATGTTTTTTACACTGAAAAATATTATAGGATTACTTTATGATTATCGTTATGAAAGCTGGGGCAACTCAGCCGCAGATCGAACATGTATTCGAAAAAGTGCGTGAGCTTGGGTTTCAAGTCCACCCTATCTACGGTGAATTGCGAACAGTGATTGCGTGTGTCGGGGATGAGCGCGGCAAATCACGGTTGCAGGAACTTGACTCGCTGGATGGCGTGGAAAATGTCGTTCCCATCTTAAAGCCGTTTAAGCTCGCAAGCAAAGAATGGAAGCAAGGTAAATCCGCCATCATTCTGAAATCTTCAAGCGGTCAGCCGCCCTTAACCGTAGGCAGCAAGCATTTCGTTGTTATGGCTGGTCCCTGCTCCGTTGAAAGCAGAGAGCAGATTTTGTTAAGCGCTGAATTAGTAAAAAAAGCCGGGGCTAAAATTCTTCGCGGCGGAGCGTTTAAGCCGAGAACTTCTCCTTATAGCTTTCAGGGACTTGAGGAGGAAGGCTTAAAGCTTCTTGCGGAGGCGAGAGAGAAAACCGGACTTCGTATCATTACGGAAGTCATAACGCCGACTGATGTGCCATTGGTTGCCGAATATGCCGATATACTCCAAATTGGTGCGCGGAATATGCAAAACTTTGCGCTCCTGAAAGAAGTTGGAAAAACCCGCATACCCGTGTTGTTGAAGCGTGGAATGTCAAGCACACTCAAAGAGCTTCTGATGTCTGCTGAATACATTATGTCTCAAGGAAATTATGATGTGATCCTTTGTGAACGGGGTATCCGCACGTTTGAAGATTATACGCGCAACACATGTGATTTATCCGCTGTGCCGGCGTTAAAAGAAATGAGTCATTTGCCGGTGATTGTTGATCCAAGCCATGGGACGGGAATACGGAGCCTTGTCACTCCGCTTGCAAAAGCCGCCGTGGCTGTGGGAGCAGATGGTCTTATCATCGAGGTTCATCCAAATCCGGAAGAGGCATTTTCGGATGGAGCGCAATCGTTGCTTCCCAATCAATTCGATGAGTTAATGGAATGGGTGAAAAAATTGGTTCACTTAGAAGGTAAAGAGTTGTAATCAAGGAGACTCCAAATATGCCAACTGTACAAGAACGCATTTATATTTTTGATACCACACTGCGGGATGGTGAACAATCACCTGGTTGCAGCATGAATCTTGAAGAAAAATTACGCATGGCTCGCCAATTGGAACAGCTCAGAGTTGATGTGATCGAGGCAGGCTTTCCAATTGCTTCGGTGGGAGATTTCGAAGCGGTGCAGGCGATAGCGAAGATGGTCGAGCATGGCACGGTTGCGGCATTGTCGCGTGCTGTGAAGACCGATATTGACCGCGCGTGGGAAGCTGTTCGTCATGCACGTAAGCCAAGAATTCACACTTTTATAGCAACGTCGGATATCCACCTTGTCCATAAATTGAAAAAGACTCGACAGCAAGTGCTTAGCGAAGCAGTTTGGGCAGTTGAGTACGCAAAAACTCTGTGCAATGACGTAGAGTTTTCGTGTGAAGATTCTTCCCGAAGTGATATAGATTTCTTGTGTGAGATCGTTGAAGCCACGATCGTGGCCGGTGCAACGGTTATTAACTTGCCTGATACCGTTGGGTACTCGGTGCCGGAGGAGTATGGAGCGATGTTCAGAACTATCAAAGAACGGGTGTCGAATATCAACAAAGTAACCTTGAGCGCTCATTGCCATAATGATCTTGGGTTGGCGGTAGCAAATTCGCTTGCGGCGCTTCACAACGGTGCTCGTCAAGTCGAGTGTACGATCAATGGCATAGGTGAGCGTGCCGGCAACGCGGCTCTTGAAGAAATTGTCATGGCGATTAAGACCCGGCAAGAGAAGTTAGGATTTATAACGAACGTCAACGGTGAAGAAATTTATAAGTCGAGTAAGCTGTTAAGCAGCCTCACGGGTATGATGGTCCAACGGAATAAAGCGATTGTGGGCGCTAACGCATTTGCGCACGAGGCAGGCATTCATCAGGATGGCGTTTTGAAAAGCACGATCACATACGAAATCATGACGCCTCAATCGGTGGGCATCAAGCATAGCATGCTTGTGCTTGGCAAGCATTCCGGTCGCCATGCGCTCAAACAGCGATATAGCGAGCTTGGATATGTTCTTTCCTCGGAAGATTTGGAGCGTGCGTATAAATCATTTTGCGCTCTTGCAGACCAGAAGAAGGAAATCTTCGATGAGGACTTGGTTGCGATTTTGGAAGATCGGGAGGATAATAGCGTTGATTTATACCATCTCCAAAATATTTATGTTAGCAGTGGGACAAATATTCGTCCGACCGCAACGATTGAACTGAAGCAAGGCGAGCAGGTACTGATTGACTCTGCGACTGGAGATGGTCCTGTCGATGCAGCATACAAGGCAATCGAAAGAATTACCGGTGTGGCTGGAAAACTCACGGAATATTCCATCAAGTCCGTCAGCTTGGGCCACGATGCAATAGGTGAGGTCTTTGTACGAGTAGACTTTGATGGTGTTCTTTTCAATGGCCGTGCAGTGAGCACGGACGTTATTACGGGAAGCGTCAAAGCATACTTGGAAGCTCTGAACAGGGCGCTTACAGCAAAGAAGCGTAAAGGCGAACAGCAAAAAGAAGAAGTAAAGGATGCTGCAGTCGCAGTGTGATAAATTTTACAGTCCTGCACGACAGGAAAAAGTCCTGTGAAACAGGACAAAATCCTGCTGGACAGGACAGTTTGAAAGGTAGGAAGGTGCAATGCGGAGCTATGTAGTGATTTTTGTATAATTTATTGTTAGTACAGACAGAAATATTAAATCCTAATACTTAGAATATGAATCAACCGACAACGCTCTTTGAAAAAATTTGGAACGCACATGTCGTAGCGCAAGAAGCCGATTCTCCCGCAGTGCTCTATGTTGATTTGCATCTTGTCCACGAAGTAACATCGCCTCAAGCCTTTACCGGACTCCGACAAAAAGGATTGCGTGTGCGGCGGCCGGAAAGAACCGTCGCGACCATTGACCATAGTGTTCCGACTCGCCCATTGTCGTTTCCTATAACTGATGAACTGGCGGCAAAACAAATTCAGCAAATGGAAACAAATGCCCAAGAGTTTGGCGTTCGGCTTTACGGTTTGGATAGTCAACAGAGAGGCATTGTCCACGTTATTGGTCCGGAGCGCGGATTTACACAGCCCGGCATGACGATCGTATGCGGAGACAGCCATACTTCCACTCATGGTGCGTTCGGTGCGTTGGCGTTCGGCATCGGGACAAGCGAGGTGGAGCAAGTTCTCGCCACGCAATGTTTGCTCCAGCGTAAGCCAAAAACCTTCGAGGTTCGAGTCGAGGGGAAACTTTCGCCCAGCGTGTTGGCGAAGGATATCATCCTTGCACTGCTTTCAAAAATCGGCATTGGAGGAGCAACGGGACACGTTATTGAATATACCGGTTCTGCTATAAGAAGTTTAACGATGGAAGAGAGGATGACGATCTGCAACATGTCTATCGAAGGGGGAGCGCGGGCTGGCATGATTGCGCCGGATGATTTTACGTACGAATATATTTCCGGGCGCGAGTTTGCACCAAACGGAGCGAAGTGGGATGAAAGCGTTCGGCGATGGCGGCAATTGCGAACTGATGATGGAGCCACGTATGATAAAAGTATTGTCCTTAACGCACAAGAACTTGCTCCAATGATTACATACGGTACAAATCCGGGCATGGGAATACCTATCACCGGTCATATTCCTCAACCGGAACACATGGGCGATTCCTCCCGCAAGCTTGCTCTCGAAAAAGCATTAGCGTACATGGGACTTCAACCCGGAAAACCGCTGCTCGGCCAACCGATTGATGTTGTCTTCATAGGAAGCTGTACGAACTCACGCATTTCCGATTTGCGGCTTGCGGCTTCGTTGTTGAAGGAGCGCAAAGTTGCTCCCAATGTGCGGGTGTTGGTTGTTCCCGGCTCGATGGAAGTGAAACGGCAAGCCGAGATGGAAGGCTTGGATACAATATTCAAAGCGGCTGGAGCGGAATGGCGCGAGGCGGGTTGTTCGATGTGCATTGCTATGAATGGCGATCAGTTGGAGCCGGGACAATATGCCGTTTCTACCAGCAACCGCAATTTTGAAGGACGGCAAGGAAAAGGTGGAAGAACATTTCTCGCTTCGCCGTTAACCGCCGCCGCCGCGGCAATTACCGGCAAAATTACCGACGTACGAACATTGATTTCAAATTGAAAAGATAAAATTAACCGCAGAGAACGCAAAGGGTGCGGAGTAAGATTTTTAAGTTTTAATTTTTTTCCGCTCTTGAGATATAATTTTGTTATTTTTTCTCTGCGTTCTCAGCGATCTCTGCGGTAAAATATTTTTTAATCATTCATATTCCTTATGACTCAATTTCAAAAATTTACTTCGCGTGTCGTCCCGTTGCTTATAAATGATATAGACACGGATCAAATTATTCCTGCCCGTTTTCTTAAAGCGACGGATAAGTTAAATATGGGGAAGAATTTATTTGCCGATTGGCGGTATCTCCCTGACGGCTCGCCCAATAAAGATTTTGTTTTAAATAAACCCGAAAACAGTGGCGCACAAATTTTATTGGCAGGCGATAACTTCGGCTGCGGGTCTTCCCGTGAACATGCTCCCTGGGCATTGTCAGGCTTCGGCTTTCGCGCAATTATGAGCACGTCGTTCGCGGATATTTTTCGCAGCAACGCGTTGAAGAATTCGCTTTTGCCAATTGTTGTTGAGCCGCAAGTTCATTCCGAGTTGATCACGCTTGTACAAAATACACCAAATGCTTCTTTAACTATTGATTTAACAAATCAAATTGTGCAGTTGCCTAACGGGAAGAGTGTCAGCTTCCCCATTGATAGCTTTTCTAAAACTTGTCTCTTGAATGGAGTGGACGAGTTGGGGTACCTCCTTCGGTTTGAGGAGAAAATCAAAGAATACGAACGTACTCACAGTTAATACTTGAAAGAGAGTTTTATGCAGAGCCGCGAACAGGAATCGACAGAACAGATGGCAGAACATCACCACTTCATTGATCGCTCCATAGCTATTGTAGGAGCGGGCAATATGGGAACCGCTTTGATGAAGGGAATCATCAATGCGAAGCTTACCCCCAGCGCAAAGATTACAGCCTGCGGGATTCGTCTTGATAAATTGCAAAAACTTTCCGACCAATGGGGAACCAAGCATACGCTCAACCTTCTCGAGGCTGTTGGCGCTTCGGAAATAGTTTTGCTGTGCGTGAAACCGCAAACATTACCGAAAGTTCTTACAGAGATTAAAAGCGCCCTGCGTGAAGATCAACTTCTGATCTCTATTGCGGCGGGCGTTCGAATTTCGTTTATTCAAGCTACGGTTGGAAAGAAACTTGCAATTGTTCGCTCTATGCCCAATATTGCCTCTACCGTGGATGAAGGGGCGACCGCGGTTTCATTCGGTGAGTTTGTTTCGGAAGAGCAACAGCGTATTGCTATTTCAATTTTCGAAGCAGTCGGTGAAGTCGTTGTTGTAGCCGAAGAACAGCTTGATGCGGTAACTGGCTTGAGCGGCAGTGGTCCCGCGTATATCTACATGGTCATCGAGGCTTTAATTGATGGTGGGGTTAAAATGGGACTCTCGCGTGAGATAGCGACCAAGCTGGCAATTCAAACCGTACTCGGGTCGGCAAAGTTAGTAAAATCTTCCAAACTGCATCCGGCAATTTTGCGAGATCAGGTTACGACGCCGGGAGGCACGGCGATTAACGCCATTCACGAGCTGGAGTCGCATGGCTTGCGGTCAATGTTGATCAATGCAGTTGCGACGGCTACAAGACGTTCAGAGGAATTGAGCAGGGTTATCAGTAAAACTTGAGATAGTTAGAATCCACCTTAAAAAGTATTATGAATTTTAAAGTAGGGCGATTTTTAAATCGCCAGTCGTCCCGATACATCAGGACGACCTACTAAAAGCTGTTGATTTTTTTCTCAGTGTTCTCTGTGTCCCGCTTCTATTTTTGAAATTAAAAAAGGATATTGACTTGTATAACATTGCAGTTCTTCCGGGTGATGGAATTGGACCCGAGGTCATTCGGGAAGGCATAAAAGTTCTTATTCGTGTCGGAGAAAAGTTCGGGCACAAATTTTCTTTTCAAGAGGCGTCAATCGGCGGGCATGCTCTCGACACAGCCGGCAAGCCTTTGCCGGAAAAGACACTTGAGTTGTGCAAAAACTCCGACGCTGTTTTGCTTGGCGCTGTTGGGGGTCCGCAGTGGGACAATAATCCACCGGACTTAAAACCGGAAAAAGGCCTCCTCGGTATAAGAAAAGAATTAGGACTGTTCGCAAATCTCAGGCCCGCCACGTTGTATTCCTCGCTTATTCAAGCTTCATCGCTGAAACACGAATTGCTGGACGGAGTGGATATTTTAGTCATTCGTGAATTAACGGGCGGATTATATTTCGGCTCTCCACGCGGCTTTCATCAAAAGGATGGCGAACAAGTTGCTGTCAATACGCTAAGTTATTCCGAGTCTGAAGTCAGAAGGATAGCTAAAGTCGCATTTGAAGCGGCGCGGAAACGAAAAAGAAAAGTCTGTTCGGTTGATAAAGCGAATGTATTGGAAACATCTCAGTTGTGGCGCAGAGTTGTTACCGATGTAGGGAAATCGTACCCCGATGTCGAGCTTAGCCACATGTACGTTGATAACTGCGCCATGCAGTTGATTCGCAATCCGAAACAATTCGATGTCATCGTTACGGAAAATATGTTTGGGGATATATTGAGCGACGAAGCGGCGATGCTGACAGGCTCTATCGGTATGCTGCCTTCAGCGAGTTTAGGAGGGAAGGTTGGTCTCTACGAGCCGGTCCATGGCTCCGCTCCCGATATTGCCGGACAGGGCAAGGCAAATCCGATTGCCGCCATCGCTTCGGTTGCCATGATGCTGAAATATTCGTTCAACCTCGAACAAGAAGCTCAGTCTATTAGTGAGGCAATTGAGGAAGCGCTCCGGCAAGGATATCGGACTGCCGACATTTTTAGTAGCGACGGCAAGCTGGTTAAAACTTCAGAAATGGGGGATTTGATAGCGAAGAATATTTAGAAGCCATTTCAAAAATGAATTCTCAGATTCTCCGTCACCCCGAGCGGAGTCGAGGGGTGGCAATTTGATTTTGATTAAAAAGGCTTCGACTTCGCTCAGTCTGACTGTCTTTCAGGTATTTTTGAGACGATTTTTAGTTTTTTTCGGTTATAATGTAGGGGCATCCCTATACATCGGGGCGACGTTTCCCTACCGTGTTCCCTTTATGCTTTAGCCCTATTCCCAAAAGTTACCTCTTGAAACGATCATCAAAAAAATCGGTTGACATTTTTACCAAATTTCCTTACTTTTAAAAGCTATTAAACAATAAATCACCTGCGCTTGTGCGCGTTTGGAGGCTTAGAGAGTGGAAACTGCACCAAAAACAAAGTTTTTCAGAACAACTGACGTAGCTCAAAAATGGTATGTCGTGGATGCCAACGGTAAAACGCTTGGCCGCATAGCATCTCGCGTGGCGCATATCTTGCGCGGAAAACATAAACCAACATTTACTCCGAATGCAGATGTCGGAGATTTTGTTGTGGTGATCAATGCCGAAAAAGTGAAGGTCGTGGGAAAAAGGGAAGAGCTGAAAGAATATTTCCACAACACGTTGTACCCCGGCGGAGCGCGCTTCGAGTCATTTAAAGATCTTATTAAGAAAAAACCTGCGTGGGTATTTGAAACTGCCGTAAAAGGCATGTTGCCGAAGACTCGTTTAGGCAGGCAGATTGGCAAAAAGTTAAAAGTGTATGCAGGGTCTTCGCATCCGCACAGCGCGCAGAATCCTGAAGTTCTCTCGTTCGAAAATTAAATAAAGGAATTCGATGCAATCGTTGATCACTGTTGGTCGTCGTAAAACCGCCGTAGCGCGTGTGAAGTTGATTGAAGGATCAGGCAAGGTTACAGTTAATAACAAAGAATTGGAACAATACTTTCCGGTCGCGGTTCTTCGGGAACAAATTCTAAGACCATTTTCCGTTACCTCTACGCAGGGTCGGTATGATGTCAAAGTGCGTGTGCAAGGTGGCGGTTCAACCGGACAAGCGGGCGCAATTCAATTAGGCATCGCCCGTTCGCTCGTTGCATTAGACGAAGACTCTCGACAAAATCTTAGGAACGCAGGATTGCTCACTCGCGATCCGCGTATGGTGGAACGCAAAAAATATGGTCAGAAAAAAGCCCGTAAGCGATTCCAGTTCTCCAAGCGTTAAGAAATTTTTCAATTTATTCATCAATCATATTCTCCGATCCGAGCGGGAGTGTCCGGTTCATCTTGTTGATGAAACGGATGCCGCAAGGAGATGACGAGAGTAGAAGACTAACTCAAAAGGATGCTTATGCCGCGTGTTGAATTAGAAGCACTTCTCCAATCGGGCGCCCACTTTGGGCATATTACCCGCCGATGGAATCCCAAAATGAAGCCGTATATTTTCATGGAACGCAATGGGATTCACGTCATTGACCTCAAAAAGACGCAAGAGATGTTGGAATCCGCCTGCAATGCGGTTTCGAACATTGTCGCTCAAAACAAAAAAATTCTCTTCGTTGCAACCAAACAGCAAGCTAAAGAAGTCGTCGAAACGGAAGCAAAGCGTTGTAACGCGTATTATGTTACCGAGCGATGGCTTGGCGGCATGTTGACGAACTTCACGACGATTCGCAAAAGCGTAAAGCGTTTGACGAACATCGAGAAGATGGAAAGCGATGGAACGTTCGAGAAAATCACGAAGAAGGAACGGTTGTTTCTTGACCGTGAGCGAGAAAAATTGCAAAATGTCCTCGCGGGCGTTGTTGAAATGTCCCGTCTTCCCGGTCTCGTGTTTGTGGTTGATGTGAAGAAGGAATCCATTGCAGTGAAAGAAGCGCACCGGCTGGGAATTCCCGTCGTGGCAATTGTTGATACCAATACTGACCCCGACCTCATTGACTATCCGATTCCCGCAAACGATGATGCGCTGAAAGCAGTGCAGTTGATCGCAAAAGCTATTGCGGATGCGGTTGCTGAGGGCGTACAACGTGCTTCATCGAGACAAGCAGAAATGGCTATGGCAGAGGGCGCAGCGCAAAAAGAAGCATCTGAAAAACCTCAGACAAAGGACTAGGCGTAATTAAAGGAGGCAGTACTACAGATATGGCTGTTATTTCAACGGAACAAGTAAAACAATTACGAGATAAAACCGGCGCCGGTATGATGGATTGCAAGCGCGCTTTAGAAGAGACCGGCGGCGATATGGAACAAGCAATTGAGTTTCTTAGAAAAAAGGGCGCGGCAACTGCGGCGAAGCGCGCGGACAAAGAAACGAATCAAGGCGTTGTGGAGTCATACATCCACGCAGGCGGCAGAATCGGAGCAATGGTTGAGTTGAATTGCGAAACCGATTTCGTTGCCAAGACTCCGGATTTTAAACAGCTTGCCCACGATATTGCAATGCAAATTACCGCGATGAATCCGCTTTTCGTAAAGAAAGAGGATGTAGATCAAGAGACGCTCAATAAAGAATTGGAAATTTATAAGATTCAAGCGGTCAATGAGGGCAAGCCTGCTCACATTGCTGAAAAAATTGCCCAGGGACGGCTGGAAAAGTATTATCAGGAGTTTTGCCTTCTTGAACAAAGCTTCATTAAAGATTCCGGCAAAACAATCAAGGATTTGCTGGATGAAGCGACCGGCAAAGTGGGTGAGAAGATCGGAGTTCGACGATTTCAGCGGTACCATCTTGGAGAGTATTCAAAATAATATTTTTTAATCCCGAAGCTATTCGGGATTTTTTTTAATTTATTGGGAAAACAATGTCAGAACTTCGTTATAAGCGCATATTGCTCAAGTTAAGCGGTGAAGCTCTGCTCGGGAACAAAGAATACGGCATTGACTCCAAAATGCTGGGGTTATATGCTGAAGAAATTGGTGAGGTGAAAGAGTTGGGCGTTGAAGTCGGCATTGTTATCGGTGGCGGGAATATTTACAGGGGCATAGAGAATTCCTCCGATGGCATAGATAAAGTGACCGGCGATCATATGGGGATGTTGGCAACGGTCATCAATGCGCTTGCTCTCCAAAGCGCGTTAGAACGAAAGAAATTGAAGACCCGATGTCTTACAGCGATCAACATGGAAAAAATAGCCGAACCGTTTATTCGCCGTCGCGCTATCCGGCACTTGGAAAAAGGAAGAGTAGTTATTTTTGCCGCCGGCACCGGCAATCCCTATTTTACAACCGATACCGCCGCCGCATTACGGGCAATTGAAATCGAAGCTGATGTCATTTTAAAAGGCACTCGTGTCAATGGTGTGTACGACAGCGACCCGGAAAAAAACTCCGCTGCCATTCACTTTCCCAAAATTTCCTATGCAGATGTTCTCAAAAAAGACCTCAGAGTCATGGACCTTACGGCGATAACGCTCTGCAAAGAAAATAAATTGCCGATTATTGTGTTCAACATGAATACACCCGGGAATTTGAAGAAAGTAGTGCTTGGCGAATCGGTCGGCTCCAAAGTTAGTGATGTATAGAAGCCATTTCAAGAACAGAGGGAAAGGGCTTCTGTCGGCTGGGTACATTGTAGGGCGGGCTTCAGCTCGCCCAAATAGGTTAGCGAACTAAAGTTCGCTCTACGTACAAAGTTTTGAACCGTTGGAAGATTGTATGGTGCTTTTGAGATAGGTTCTAATAACAATTCTCTTGTGAACATCCATTCTCATTCTTGAACGAGGGAAGATTATGATTAAAGACATACTGAAAAACTCCGACGACCGGATGAAGAAAGCCGTTGAAGTTGTGCGCGAGGAATTAGTGAAGATTAGGACGGGCAAAGCCACCACGGCGTTGCTCGATGGAGTAAAAGTGGACTACTACGGCACGATGACGCCGCTGAATCAAGTGGGCAACATCAGCACCCCGGATGTGCACACGATTACCATCCAGCCCTGGGATAAAGGCATGGCGGCGGTCATTGATAAAGCAATTCTCAACGCAAACCTCGGCTTAAACCCCATCAACGATGGCGCGTTGATTCGCGTTCCCATTCCGCCGCTGAATGAAGAGCGTCGTAAAGAATTGGTAAAACTTGTCAAAAAATTTGGGGAAGAAGGGAAAATTGCAATCCGCAATGTGCGCCGTGATACTATTGAGCACCTGAAAAAGGCAGAAAAGCAAGAGCACGTGTCGGAAGACGACCGAAAGCGGGCAGAGCAAGATGCTCAAAAGTTCACGGATAAATACATTAAAGACATTGACAATCTTCTCGTTTTGAAAGAAAAAGAAATTATGGAAGTGTGAGTCCCATTGGAGATTGTCCCGTTGTACGGTTCCGTTTTATGGAATCCCGCCATGCCTGTACGGTAGGCTTAAGGAACGGAATCCAAAAAGCGGGAGATGCCGAAAAACGGCATAAATTGAAGGTTGAATGATTGTCGAGAAGTCCCAACCCCGTGTTGGGATTTCTTATTAAAACCTATCTCAAAAAAGCCTGAGAACCTTGAGAAGGTTTCCGCCAGAGGCGGACGGGCTTCACCTTCGCAAGGATTAACATCATTAGGTCATTTTAGAGATGGTTTCTATAGAGTTGGAAACAACCTCTACCTAACAACAAATGATTTTATGAAGACATCGGCGAGCGAAACACAAAGACCGGGCATAGCGGAGAAATCCTTTTACGACGAGAAGCAAATGTCGTACTATGGCGTGGATCGTCCGGAAGTTCTTCGGTTGATCCCAACAAACGTAAGACGACTATTAGATGTAGGCTGTGGAAGCGGCGCAACAGGCTATGCGGCGAAACAACTTTTAGGCGCTAGGGAAGTGATCGGCATCGAGTTGTTCGAAGCTGCCGCACAAATGGCAAAAACAAAGCTTGATCAGGTTATCGTTGGGGATATAGAGCAATTAAATCTCAATTTTCCTCAAGCCCATTTCGATTGCATTCTTTGTGCCGATGTGCTTGAGCACACGAAGGACCCTTGGAAAGCTCTGAGAACGCTACGGAATTTTCTCCACGATGATGGTGTCCTTATTGCGAGTATCCCGAATATCCGTCACGTCCGCCCGTTATTCAAAATAGTTTTTGATCGTTTTGAGTACGAAGAATCAGGCATTCTCGATAAGACTCATCTTCGGTTTTTTACATTGCACACGATAAAAAAAATGCTTTCTGAAACCGGTTTTCAGATCACAAAGATAGATACCAATTGGGGCGGGAGTTGGAAGTCAAGGCTGTTCAACATTTGTACTCTTGGGTTGCTGCAAAAATTCTTGATTTATCAGTTTCTGATAACGGCGAAGAAAGCCT
>JACQBK010000135.1 GCA_016194505.1 Ignavibacteriales bacterium
CTTTACCACTTCGGGATCGGCGGTTGAGCCTGTGGAGTTACAATGAATACTGACGAGAAGCTGCGCGTTGCCGGCCTGCGCCGCATCCCAACGATCCATCATGCCCGGACCAGCACTGCTTTCCGTGCGCGTCATGACAACACGAGCGCCTTTGGCTTCGAGCGCTGATTTCAAATGAGATGCCGTAGCAAATGTTACATTCATTTCGCGCACACCCGTTGCGCCTAACGCTCCTTGGTTTTCGCCGCCATGGCCCGCGTCAACGGCAATGATAAGTCCTGCGAGAACGGAATCGGGGTTCGCAATCTCAGGCGGACGATGGAATCGAATGCGCAGTGAAGAGCCGTTATCATAACCGATCTCATACCCCCAATGCTGGGCATAATTTAATGTGATCGTAAGCCTGTAATGCTCGGCGCCGATTTGATCCCAACTGACGTTCTTAATTCCGCTTGCGGAAAGATGGTGCGTCATCCAATTGGTGTTGGAGGTCGCGCCGAAAATATCCACGGCAAGGGCGGTCGGTGTTGTAAGTTGCTCTGCGATATACGGCAATCGCTGGCTTAAGGATACGGTAACGATATCTTCCGTTTTGGTCCCCGTTGCCGACGTTGAGCCGACAAGTGAGCGCGGCAATGGTGTTTCTAGAGGAAGCAATTGCGCAAAATCTTCCGGCAGCCACCCCATCATCGCCTCAGAAAGCTGAATGCGGTATTGCCTTCCTACTTTGCCGGTTACCCGAACGCGCACACTGCTTGGGATATAGCCAAGCTTTGCACCGCCCAAACGGTCTTCGCCGAGTCCGGCATTGAGGAACGGTTTTCGACCTGTAATTTCAGCGACGCGAGGAAGTTCGTTAGGAAAAATCGAGATTTTTCCTTTGGAATATGCTCTCTCACTGCTCCAAAAACTTTTCTTCAAGCGAACTCTGATTGGTTTTTCTCTTGATTCATCAGAGTCTTTCACTTTGTATCTGCCGATATATATGCCTTCCATGCCGCCTGCTTCTTTTCCCTTCAGCTCCCTCATGGGAATGTTGGATTCCACGCCATCAATGCTGAAGAATGCCTCATAGCCTGGACTTCCTTTGAATTTTACTTCGAGAATATCGTCTTTTCCTAACCAAAGGTCTTGCGCCGGCTCGATGGATGTCTCGTCAATGACGGCGGGATCATGCGGCAACGACTGGGGCGGCTCCGGACGGATGACGACAAAATCTTTCCACAGTGAATCTCCCGCCGGTGATTGCACCATAAGGTGCAAGCGATTGGAGCCGATGGCAACGTTCAATAACGAAACAAACGCGCCGCTTGGATAGACTTTTACTTCCTTGCCGTTGACGAACGCCTTCGCCGTCGGAAGCGTAGATGCGGCAACACGATAGCGAGAACTTGTTCCACGAATAGTATCGCGTTCAGGAATGACGATGCGAAGAAAAAGAGAATCTTTATGAGATGACGAATCGGGTGATGAAGTCCCTGGAACTTGCGCGAATAATGAAGATGTCAAAAAAACTATAGCAAAAAATAATCGAATCATTGTGGTCTCCTAAAAAAGTGCACTGTTGAATGAACCAAGAATTGCCGAAAGATTCAAGCAGTGTAATGCGATAAATAAAAATAATTGTAGGGCGTCCCGATAAGTCGGGACGCCAAATTGTTTAGCGAACTGTCCCGAAGGTCCCAAGGGGATGCCCTTGGCAGATTCCCTTGGAAAAGTTCGCTCTACATATAAAAAAAATGAAAATCATAAAAAAGCCGAGGGGAGACCCCGCTCGGCTTTTCGTTTCAGATTAGTTTTTTCTTAAAAATGAATATTTCGGCACTAGACTTTTTTCTTTAACCGCGTCTTGATGCCTTTTTTCTTTGCTTTAAAACCATTCGTGTTCACGCGATAATAGGTCTTCACCGACAGGCTGAAAATTTTGATGAACCCTTCGCTTGCTTTGTGATCGAACGTATCTTCTACCGTGTAGGTGGCAAGCTTCGTATCATACAGCGAATTGGGCGAGGTGCGTCCGGCAATATCAACGTTGCCTTTGTAGAGTTTCACCTTCACTGTGCCATTAACCGTTTTCTGCGTTTCATTGATGAAGGCATCCAGTGCGGGGCGAAGCGGCGTAAACCACAACCCGTTATAGATAATCGTCGCATAATCGTGCGAGATTTTCATTTTATAGTGCATTACTTCTTTTTCAAGCGTCAGCCGTTCTAACTCCCGATGCGCGAAGTGCAACGTAACGGCGGCGGGGGCTTCGTAAATTTCGCGGGATTTGATGCCGATGAGGCGGTTTTCCACAAGGTCTATCCGACCGACGCCGTTGGCTCCAGCGATGTCGTTCAACACGTGAATCAACTCCACGCCCGATATTTTTTTTCCGTTGAGACCGACAGGCACGCCTTCTTTAAATTCAATGGTAACGTACGTCGGTTTATCCGGCGCCTCTTGCGGAGAGACTGTTCGTTGGTACGCGTCAGCGGGCGGCTCAACCATGGGGTCTTCAAGAATGCCGCATTCGATGCTGGTTCCCCAGATATTCTCGTCAATGGAATAGGGACTATCTTTCGTGGCTTTGACCGGAATGTCATGCTTTTCGCAATAGGCGATTTCTTCTTCCCGCGATTTGAACTCCCAATCCCGCAACGGCACAAGAACTTTTAGATGCGGGGCAAGCGCCGCCACCGCAGTTTCAAACCGCACTTGATCGTTTCCTTTTCCCGTGCAGCCGTGAGCAACCGCTGTGCATTTTTCGCGCAACGCAACCTCAACGAGCGCTTTTGCCAGAAGGGGCCGTCCGAGCGCTGTCGCCATCGGATAGGTATGCTCATAGAGTGCGCCGGCTTTCAAAGCGCGGAAAATATATTCCTCCACAAACTCTTTTTGTAAATCCTGGACATATACTTTCTTCGCGCCCGTTTTATATGCTTTTTCCGGCACGCCGACAAGCTCTTTCTTCTGCCCAAGGTTACCGGTAACAGTAACAACGTCTGCATTGTATTTTTCCTGCAACCATTTTACAATAACAGAAGTATCAAGCCCTCCCGAATATGCAACTGCAATTTTTTCTTTCTTCAAGATTCTATCCTCTTCCTTTCCTTGTTGGTGATTTTTTTATAGAAAATATGGTACATGTTCTTGTTCTACGCTACACGATTTTTCTTTTCCGTCATCAGCCCGCGAAGGAGATTTAACACCTCACCAATTTTTCCCACCGATGCGGGAGTAACGAAAATCGTATTATCGCCTGCGAGCGTTCCGAGAATGAGGGGATGATGGAGGCTGTCTATAATCTCCGCAACACCTTGCGCTCTGCCGGGGAGCGTTTTGACGACGACAAGGCTTTCGTTGGCATACATATCCTCGATTTCATAGCCGATGAACGGCGTCAGGCGGCGCTCCTCGCTTTCCGTATGTAAAATATATCGGATGCCCTCCGGCGTATTGACACGTGCAATGCCAAGTTCTTTTAAATCGCGGGAAAGCGTCGCTTGTGTTACTTCAAAATTTGCCTTGAGCAGCGCGTTGCACAGTTCTTCCTGGCTTCCTATCGCTTGATGCGTAATGATCTGCTTAATCGCGAACTGCCGACTTTGTTTATTCATAGGAGTATGGGTTAAACGATGCGTTTCATTTAATCGGAATTATTGCCGGCTTGCTCAATAAGTTTAGCCATAATTGCCTTTTGAGCGTGTAGCCTGTTTTCCGCTTGGTCGAACACAATGGATTGCCTCCCACCAAGCACCTCGCCTGAAATTTCCTCGCCGCGATGCGCGGGCAAGCAGTGCATCACAACGCAATCGGATTTTGCCAACGAGAGCAATGTTGAATCAACAACGTATCCCGCAAAAGCTTTTTTGCGGATTTCAGCTTCTGCCTCTTGTCCCATACTTGTCCATACATCCGTGTAAATAACGTCGGCATTTTTTACGGCTGCCACGGGGTCTTCAACGACTTCGATTTGGCTCAGGTTTGATGCCCGTGCATTTTTCAAAATTGTCGGATCGGGACCATATCCATTGGGTGCCGCAAGAACAAAGTGCATCGGATACACCATCGCCATTTCAAGCCAAGAATTAACGACGTTATTCCCATCCCCTACAAACACAATCTTGATGCCGTGTTGTAACTTGTTATGCTGGCGTAGGGTGTACATATCGGAAAAGATCTGGCACGGATGAGATAAATCCGTGAGCGCATTAACAACCGGTATTGTTGCAATATTTGCAAGCTCCATCAAAATTGCATGGTCAAATAAACGTGCGACAACCATGCTGGTCATGCGGGAAAACAATTGCGCTATATCGCTCGCTTTTTCACGGACTCCTATGCCAATTCCTTCCTGCGAAAGAACCACCGGATGGCCGCCAAGCTGCGCAACGCCAACCTCGAATGAAACCCGCGTACGCAGCGACGGCTTCTGGAAAATCATCGCAACGGATTTTCCCTCCAACGGTCTCCGGCGGGGATTTTTTTTCAGGGAATCAGCCAACAAAAATAATTCTTCCAATTCGTCCGGGGTAATGTCACACAGAGAAATAAAATCTTTTTTCATTGTCGCTTTCAAATAGTTGTGCAATAATGTTACAAGAATTTTACCGCAGAGATCGCGGAGAACGCAGAGCAAATAGTACAAATGTTAAAAATTTTCATTCCTTTTCTGTTTTCTCCGCGTCCTCTGCCTGCCCGACGGCAGGCGGGCGCACTCCGTGGTGAAACAATTTTTACTCGTGCACCATTTGTGTGCCGATACCTTCATCGGTGAAAATTTCGAGAAGGAGCGAATGCTTAATGCGTCCGTCAATAATGTGCACTTTATCCACCCCTGCATCAAGCGTATTGAATGCAGATGTTACCTTGGGAATCATGCCCCCAAAGATTGCTCCATCTTTCATTAATTTTCCCGCTTCGGACTTTTTGAGCGTCGAAATGAGTTTGCCGTTGACGAGAATGCCTTCAATATCGCTAAGATACACAAGCTTCTCCGCTTTCAGTGCAGATGCAACCGCTCCCGCCGCGAGGTCGGCATTGATATTAAGCAGCTGACCGTTGTCTCCCACTCCCACGGGAGCGATAACGGGCATCATTCCGTTTTGCAACAACAGGTTGATGAAAGGAACATTGACGGAAGTAATATCGCCGACCAATCCCAAATCAACGCCGTCGTTGGATTGCTTGTGCGCTTTCAGCAGCATGTTATCCACGCCGCACAAGCCGATAGCGTTTCCCCCGTTGGTGTTGATGAGGTTCACGATTTCCTTGTTGAGTGTCCCGGCAAGGACCATCAGCACGACTTCAATCATCTTTTCGTCTGTGTAGCGCTGGCCGTTGACGAATTTCGTCTCAATGCCGAGGGCTTTTGCGGTATCGGTAATTTCTTTTCCGCCGCCATGCACGATGATGATGTTGATGCCGATTTTGCGAAGAATGGTAACATCCTTCGCGAACGTTTGCTTCAGTTGTTCTTCCGTCATTGCCGCGCCGCCGTATTTAATAACGAACGTCTTCCCCTCGTACGTTTGAATATACGGCAGGGCTTCGATGAGAACTTCTTCTTTTGTTGACGAATCAATCATGAGCGATAGCTTGCATTGATGTGAACATACTCTTTGGTTAAATCGCACGTCCAAACACGAGCAGATTGATTTCCTTGATGAAGATCAATCGTGATAAGAATGTTTTCCTGCTGAAGAGTGTGTTTTGCTTTTTCCTCATTCAGGACGATCTCATAATTTTTTTTGAGGATCGGCAATTCATTGAATGCTATCTCAACGTGATCGGGATTAAAATCTATGCCGGAATAGCCTACCGCCGCAAGAATGCGTCCCCAATTGGCATCCGTGCCATGAATTGCAGTCTTCACAAGATTTGAATTTGCGATAGCCTTCGCGGCTTGAGCGGCTTCTTCTTCGCTCTTCGAGCCTTTGACAAAAATCTCGATCAATTTCGTTGCGCCTTCTCCATCACGGGCAATCATTTTCGCCAGCTTGATCATCACATATTCAAGGGCAGCTACAAAGAGCTGAAATTCCTCGGAATTCTCGCTAAACGGCGCATTATTGGCTTTCCCGTTGGCGAGCACGAGCGCCATATCGTTGGTGCTCATATCACCATCAACCGTGATGCGATTGAATGATTTGCCGTTGGCAATGTGCAACGCCTTCGTCAGCAGCGGTTGACCAATAGCGATATCCGTTGTGATAAATGCAAGCATCGTTGCCATGTTCGGCGCAATCATGCCGGAGCCTTTGGCAACACCGCCAATAGTTACAACGGATTTTCCAAGCGTAAACTTTACTGCGACTTCCTTCGGATACGTATCAGTGGTCATGATTGCTTCAGCGGTATCCTTGTTGCCTGCGCGATGTAACTGTGCGGAAAGCTGTTTGATCGCCGGAGTGATTTTATCCATCGGCATGTATTGTCCGATGACACCCGTTGATGAAATCATGACTTGTTCTTCCGGAAGATTTAACGCGGCGGCTGTGGCTTTGACCATCTCCCATGCATCGTTGAGACCACGCTCACCCGTGCATGCGTTCGCGTTACCACTGTTGACAACAATAGCAGAGCAAAAAGGAGATTTTTTGAGCTGAGCTTTATCCACAAAAATCGGAGCCGCTTGTGTTTTGTTCAGCGTGAACACGCCGGCGATAGTGGCGGGAACTTCCGAAACGATCATAGCAATATCTTTCTTCGCTTTACGAATGCCACAATACATGCCGGCAGCAAGAAATCCTTGCGGGGCAGTTATCCCGCCTTGACATTCATCAACGGGAAGCATTGTTGTCATACTAAACCCTCCGATTCGTTATAACCGAACATAATATTCATATTTTGCACTGCTTGCCCTGCGGCTCCCTTTATTAAATTATCAATGGCTGAAAAAAGAATAAGCTGATTGTTCTCGGGGTACACGTGGAACCCGATATCAATATAATTCGTGTAATTGACGTTTTTGATTTCGGGCACAGCGGAATTAGAATAACGAACAAACGGCGCATGGAAATAATATTTTTTGAACGCCGCCGAGATTTCTTGCGGGGTGACATTTTTTTTCAATGGGGCGTAGATGCTCGTATAGATTCCCCGCGTAATGGGAAGAAGGTGAGGAACAAACGTTGCCGAAACATGTTTCCCGGTAATTGCTGTTAGCGTAGAGTTGATTTCAGGAGTATGTTGATGAACTCCGACTTTGTATGCCTTTACAGACTCATTGACTTCAGTAAAAGACAATTCGATGTTCGTGCTTCTCCCTGCGCCCGAAACTCCGGAAAGAGAGCTGATGGCGATGCCATGTTCATCTATAAGCCCCTCTTTGAGAACGGGAGCTACCGTGAGAATAGCGCTCGTAGCATAGCAACCCGGGTTCGCAATAATGTTCGCGGATTTAATTTGGTCGCGATTCCATTCCGGCAAGCCGTACACCGCTTGCGGCAACATACTTTTCGCTTTATGGTCGTGCTTGTAAAATTTTTCGTACAACGCACTTTCTTGCAGGCGAAAATCTCCGCCAAGATCGATTATTTTTTTTCCGCGCTCAAACAGTTCGGGCACGGTGTTCATCGCTTCACCGGAGGGGAGAGCGATAAACACAACATCGCTCGCGCACGCTGCATCCACAGAGTATGTTTCAAGCGTTGTGTCAATACGTTTGTTCAACCAAGGATAGATTGTATCTATCTGCTTGCCCACCGAGGCGTTGGCAAACAGCTTTTCAATTTTCACTTCTTTATGGCGCAGAAGGATTTTCACCAACTCCGCGCCGGAATACCCCGATGCTCCAATAATTGATGCTTTTATCATGACCTGAAAATCACTTTCTTGCGTAAAATCACATTTGTATAAATATACAGTAAAGTGAATAATTATGCAATACTTTTCTTAAAAAATTATAAATTCGCCAATAAATTGTAAAGATATGAATTCGGCATTGGATAACGGACAATCATTTTGTATATTTGTCAAAAGGAGATTTAATAAACTATGGGATTTACTTGTGGAATTGTGGGCTTGCCAAACGTCGGCAAATCCACGCTCTTTAATGCAATCACAGCGGCTGGCGCGGAAGCGGCAAATTATCCGTTCTGCACTATTGACCCGAACGTGGGCGTCGTGACTGTGCCTGATGCACGCATTGATCGCCTTGTTAAAATATATAAACCTGCTAAGATCGTTCCTACTGCAATCGAGTTTCTCGATATTGCCGGACTTGTGAAAGGTGCCAGCAAGGGCGAGGGGTTGGGCAATCAGTTTCTTTCTCACATCCGTACGGTGGATGCCATAGCGCACGTCGTTCGGTGCTTTGATGACGCAAACGTCGTTCACGTTGATGGAAGCGTAAACCCAAAACGAGATATCGAGGTCGTCGAGACTGAATTGATTTTGAAAGACCTTGAGACGATTGAAAAAAAACAAAGCGAAGCGGAGAAGCGCGCGAAAACAGGTGATAAAAAATTAAAAACAGAATTCGATTTTTACGGACGCGTGCGGGAGCATTTGCTCGGCGGCAGGCTTGCCCGTTATTTTTCGATCCAAAACGAAGAAGAACGGCTCTGGCTGCGCGATACACATTTGCTGACGAATAAGCCTGTGATGTATGTGTGCAATGTCCATGAAAAAGAGATGCTCGCCGAAAATGATTACGTGAAACAGGTGCGAGAGATTGCCGCGAAAGAATCCGCAAAAGTTGTTGTCGTCAGCGCAGCGGTAGAAGCAGAAGTTGCAGAGCTGCCCGATGCGGAGCGCGCGCCGTTCTTGCAGGAGCTTGGGTTAAAGGAATCGGGATTAAGCCAGGTGATCCGCGAAGGATATGATTTGCTTCACTTGATTACATTCTTTACCGCCGGACCGAAAGAAGTGCATGCATGGACTGTCCGCAAAGGAGCCACCGCGCCGGAAGCGGCGGGCGTCATTCACAGCGATTTTGAAAAAGGATTTATCCGCGCAGAGATTATAAAGTTTACCGATCTTGACCGCTTAGGCTCCGAAGCGGCAATTAAAGAAAACGGCTTGCTTCATGTAGAAGGAAGAGAATATCTTGTTGAGGACGGGGATATTGTGTTCTTCAGATTTAATGTTTGATGAAAAACTATCTCACGTCCCGAAGGGATAGCTTTGCCATAAAGCCGCAAAATAGATTTCTGAAAAATATTGATAGTTGTCATTGCGAGGATCCGCCGAAGGCGGAGACGGAGACGAAGACGAAGCAATCTCCTAAATCAATAAAAGAATGGGATTGCCCGCCTGTCGGCGGACAGGCTTCTCCCGACTAAAGTCGGGATCGCAATGACGCGAAAATTCGATGTTCACCCACCTCGTTTTGCCCTTCCCTTTTCCTTGCCTGGTTTTTTTATCTTCTTTTGTTGCTCTTCCGATGATTTCGGCGCAAGTTTTTTTATGACAAACCGCGCCGGCGCAACAAGCGTACGCAAGGCAAATTGAAATCCCTCGAAAACATCTATGCTGCGGATAGGCTCGATAACGTTAATAACCTGAGCAAGCGAGGCGGATTCAGGCTCGTGGACTTTTCTTAGAAAATAAAACGTCAACGCGCGCATACCGACCGAGGCAAGGAAGAGAAAATGGAAATGTGCCAAGTGAACCCCGCCAAGCTCCACCGACCAGCGCGAAAACAGCACCGCTAAACTACCCCCGATAAGCGGGGCAACCGTCGCCGCAATGCCAACGACCGTGCCATCTACCGTAATGTAATTTGCCCGCCGATCTGCGGGGGCAATTTTATAGACAAGGTTCGGGACGGCAAGGCCGTTCCCCGCATCAAATATCCCAAACAGGTGGATGATAATGTAAAGCCAAAACGTTATTGGAGAAGTAAAAAGCCAGAGCACCGCAAAAATGAATTTCCCGATAAGGCAAATATATAAAATGGGTTTATTGCCGTATGTATCGAGCATTTTTCCCCACATTTTCAACGATAACAAATTTGTGAACGTCGAGACCATAACCATTGCGGAAACGAACGTGAAACTTAATCCCACTTGTGTCAGCATATACACGCCGTAGAATGTCCCTGCCATGCCAAGCGAAAAATCATAGAAGATTCTAAAATAGAACACGCGACGAAAATTGATGTCGCTGAACGGTGTTTTCAGCGATTCCAAAAATGTCAACGGTGATTTCGGTCGAGGAAATGGCGGATCATACATTTTATTCTGGATCGCAACAGCCCAGAAACCGAAAATCATCCCGAACGCGATCAACACGGCAAATGCGTACGCTGGCGGACCAAGTGCCCGCTCGTTCCACACATCAATAAATTTTCCTGCCGCAATTCCCAACACAACCCCAACGGCACCGGCGGCGAGATTCCGCTGGGCAAAAAATCTTCCCCGCACGCGTGGCGGAACCAAATCTACCAGCCATGCAACCCACGGAACACCGCTGAACACGCCAAGCCCCACCGAAAGAGCGAACAAGACGAGAAAAATCCAGATGCGGTACGATGCGAACGGCTCAACGCTCATAAAAATTAGCGCACAGATGGGGACCCACATCAATCGGCAAGCGACTGCAAACTTCACCGCCATTGTCCGCCGGTTATCGCTGCGCTCAAGCGCGCGGAAGGCGCGCATCTGTAGTAAATTTGCTCCAGCCTGAATAGCCGCGATGACGCCAATAATAAAATCGTTGGCGCCAAGTGCCAGCGCCAAACCCGTCAGCACGACACCGCCGATAAACACCGCCATAATCCCCGCAAGCGCTCCTTCCGTTACGGCGTATTGCATGCTGCGGTGAATTTCTTCCGGCACATTCGGCACGGATGTTCTCACATCGAAATGAAACGGCGAAAGGTCTTTCAACAAAAGCGAAATCGCTTTTGCTTCATTCGTAGAATGAGGGGCGGTAGAAGGTGATGCGTCTTGATTTGTCTGGGGAGTTTGTTGGGAAGGGGTCATCTCTTATCTTAAACCTTCTGAAAAATCCATCCTTTGTGTCATTGCGATCCCCACGTTAGTCGGGAGAAGTCCCGCTGCGGGGCAATCCCATTCTTGTCCCTTAGGGGGATTGCTTCGTCGCTCGCCCGCCACAGCGGGCAAGCTCCTCGCAAAGACATATATTTTCAAAAATCTTGTTGGAATTTACCATTGCAGCGCTGAATAATGTTTGCTCAAATATTCCCGCACGCGCACAATATCATGTTTATATGTAAGATCGGGAACGTGCTCGTGTAAAGGAATCGCTTTCACCGAGCGCGGATGCGCCTTTGCCATCGCGCTGACGGCAACGACAAGCTCTTTCTCTCCCCGCACAGGATGCTCAGGGCAATTCAACAGAAACGGCATGATCATATCGTACTGCAAGAGGAATATATTCATGCTGACTCGTATCGTTCCATCGCGGTCTCGAAGATTCTGTAATTCCCCAGCAGGCGGTTTCTCAACAATTTCAAGGATGTATTGTTCTTGATCGTGCCTTATAATGCCAAACTGCGAGATGCGCTGTTCTTCAAATTCCAATCCGGCGCGATCATAATCAATCAAAGCGGCTTGTTCAGCAGAATTGTACAATACATTCAATGCTTGGACGGAATATAGATTATCGCTGTTGCAAACGACAAACCGCTCGCCTTTCCAATCCGTGCGGACAAGCAACGCTTGCACCAGCGCATCGGCTGTGCCTAACGGCTTGTTTCGCACGGCGGGAATTCTCTGAATGGCATACGAAATTTCCATTCCATGAAACTTGTTGCCGCGGTCGTTTGTGCCGTAGTAATTGCGCAACACGCTATCGTGTTCACCGATCACAAACGTTACATCGGTAACGCCTGCCTGACGGGCGTTATACAGCAGATAATCCAAAAAGGGGCGGCCTTCGGCACCGACACCGATCATGCCTTTGGTTCGTTCTTCCGCTTGTTGAAGAAGGTCGGAGGGGATGTCCGTACGCTTACCTTCGCTCAGTTTCATACGGGAGGAAATTCCCCCGGCAAGAATAACCAACCGTTTTATCCTCACGGCGTTTTTTAACTTCCTCTTCGCTTCGCTGCCGCGTACTCCGCCGCGAAAGCGGCGCCATCGAAGCCTTCTTCTGCGGGCACTTCCGCTAAATAAATTTTGCCGCCATGTTGGCGAGAGAGCTTCGCCGCAATGTGAATTTTCACTGCCTCTAACGGCGCTTCGAGAGAATAATGAATATCGGTTCCTTTTACCAGGGCGATAAAATTCCGCAGGAACGGCTCGTAGACTTTTGATTGATCAACAACTTTTGTGTGGAGTCCGGCTGCCGTATAGAGAGCAAGCGACCATTCATGATACGGCTGCTGTAACTGCAACACCAGCACGAAGCCGTTATGATACGTCACCGTGACAAAGCAGGACTTGTATTCCGCGACATACTCGACACATGTTGCGCCCGTGCCGATTAGTCCCTGCGCCATTTCCGTTGTGTGGATGCCGTAGCTGAAAAAATCCCCGGGACCCGTTGCAACAAGCGAAGAAATTTCTCCGAACTCGCTTGCACCCAATTGCAGCGATGTAATTTCTTCCGCATAGCGAAGAGCCGAGCCGCCAAAGATCGGCGTTTTATGCGTTGCCTGCAATTCAAGCAATCCATAGATATCGCGCACCTTGCCGACCATGGGCTTATCAATCAGAACAGGTTTGCCGGCTTCGATGAACGGATATGCCTTATCGAGATGCTTATCCCAATTCACACCATGAATCATCACGGCATCTACATGCTCAAGCATATCTTCGAGACGCTTGCAGACGTTCGGAACGTTGTTCTCCTGTGCAAACTGTGCGTCGTATCCTTCGGGCCACACATCCCGCCCATCCCACAGCGCATTGACTTTCACATCCGGTATGCTGTTGAGAATTGCCGTAAACGTTTTTGGGTGCGAGGTATCAAGGTCAACTAAGCCGATACGAATCATTCTATATCCCTTTATCAGATTGTTGAGAGGAATTTATTGTATCGAACTTACAAAAAACATTGCCTTTATGCTATTTCTTTATCAGCGGGTGATGCGGTGGAATTCAGGAACTTTGCACGGATGTAGGAATATTGCGTTGCGAGCAGCACGCCCAAGAGCACCAGCGTGGCGCCTGCAATATCCGTGGGGGTCAATCGCTCATCTAACCAAACGATCCCTACTGCAACGGCAACAACGGGAATAACATACGCCAGCATCGAAAGCACAACAATATCAACGCGTCGGAATAATTCAAAATAAAGGGTAAAGGGAATAGCCGTAGCAAAAATTGAAAGGAAGAGAAGAACAAGGGTAAGCTCGGTTGAAAACACAAACTTCGGAGCACCGCGTAGAAATGCAAAAGGCAGAATTACTGCACCGCCGAATAATTGCATATACATATTAAATCCCACTTGGTCGCTGCCTTTGAAATGTTTGCGAGATATTCCTTGAGCAAACCCATTAGAAACCGAGGATATAACAACAGCCGTTCCACCAAAAATTGCAAGCAATCCTTTCGCATTTAACTGGTCATCGGAAAAGAGGATAATGATACCTAAAAAACCTATGAGAAGTCCACTGATTTTAGCGGCATCAAGTTGATTTTCTTTAAGATAAAAATGCGAAACGATGGCGACAAAGAACGGAACGGTGCTTTGTAAAATTGCCCCCAACCCGCCGGAAATATATTGAAGCGCCCATACGCACAACGCAGTCGGCACGCCAACCCAAAATATACCGACAACCGCGCTGACAGCGACTGCTTTTCGGTCAAAGGATTCCTTTTTTGTGCTCCTTGCTCTCCACAGGGCGAGAGCCACCCCACCAAGCAGGCATCGTAGGCTGGCAAGCAATAACGGATCACAATATTTCAAGCCAACGACAGTAACGGGCCAAGAAAGACCCCACACAAGGGTTACAAAGGCAAGAATAAAATAATCGGTATAACGGGATCGATTAGTAGCTGTCATGAAATGTGCATATGTCTTAAGAATAATTTTTTATACAAAAAGCTATCTCAGAGATGGTATCTAAGCTTGTGTCACCCGGTATCCCGTCTGCGACGGCGTCGCTGACGGGAGAAGTCGAAGGGTCTAACGGAGTCTTCGACTTCACTCATCCCGATTCACCCCGTCTAACGGGGTAAATCGGGATTCGTTGCCTGCCCGACGGTTCCGTTTTTCGGAATCCCGTACAGCGGGACAGGCGGGCGCTCAGACTGACAATTTTTTATATATTTTTTAGACGCCTCAACGTACTATTTTTTTTCTTAAGATGCCGAGTTTTACAAAATTTTTGAAGATGTTGGAAGCATTCGCATCGGTAAAACCGGGAACGCGCCACTGGAAATTCGGGTCAACGTACGGCTCATCGTTTTCATGACCTTTCATCAGCTCGATCTTGCGCTTTACCTGTTCACCGAAATTTTTGTAGTAGATAAATGTTGTCTCTCCGACTCCGGAAACGATCATCCAGTTTGTTGTGGAGGTTTCCCAAAGGTTCAGCAATTCTTTGGCATTTTCGATTTCATCGAGCACCATCGCTTTGAGCAAAGCTCTGCATTCTTTCTTGGTTTTCTTATCCGTTGTTTCGAGATAGCCATGGACTCCAGCTACCCACGCCGCAACGTTCCGCTGTGTGCGGTAC
>JACQBK010000011.1 GCA_016194505.1 Ignavibacteriales bacterium
CATTTGTTGGATGAGGGGTGTAACATTGATGCTTGTTCTTGTTGCGCCGCAGATGGCTGAAGCCCGGCAAAGCCAATCTCAAAAGCCATTGAGGTTTTTTGAAATTTCCGGCGGCATGGGCATTAGTATTCATTCAACGCCATCGCTTGCAGATTATATAAACATAACGGCGCGGCCACGGCAATTGCTTGATGAGTTTTCCTCAGCAGTGGAATTTTTCATTACGCCGGAGCTGCAGGTTTCTGAAGAGTGGAGCATGGGCTTGGAATACAGCCTCTTGCTGAAGTCCTATACGCTTGATGACCGCTCAGGCTTTTCCAGATCAGAATTTTCTTATCAAGTTCACATGCCGACTCTTCTGTTGCACTACCTTGTTATCGGCGAAGGGTATAAGGTGAAATTCGGCGGTGGGGTAGGCTATCATATTGCGAAATTCAACCAGAGTTTTTTGTCATACGGAACTAGCGATGATTTTACCGCAAAGAGTATCGGCGTAAAGCTTGAAGCTGTCGGCAATACAAAATTTGACGATACGTTTTATGGGAGCATCGGAATAGACTTGCGTTGGGATTTTCTCGGCACACTGAAAAAACCCGATGGATCGGAAGCTTTTGACCGAACAACCAGCACGACAGCGAAGATGAATTTTTTCTCAGCAGGACTTAAATTTGGAGTTACCTTTCGACTTTACTAGATAAGGAATATGCATGACGATCTTACAGGCGGTTATTCTTGGTTTTATTCAAGGGCTGACGGAGTTTCTTCCGGTCAGCAGTTCCGGTCATCTTGTGTTGGGGCAACATTTGTTGAAAATAGAAAATCCCGACATCCTCTCGTTCGATGTCTTTGTTCACTTCGGAACGTTGATTAGCATTTTCCTGATTTTTCGCCGTGAGATAATACAAATCCTTCGCGCGATGTGGAAACCTCTTACCACATTCAAATGGAAGGAAGAATACGACAACTCCGAGCATTTCCGGATCGGGTTAGCGATTATCGTTGGTTCGATACCAGCGGGGGTTATTGGCATTATATTCCATGACCAAATCAAAGACGCATTTACCGATCCCCAATTAGTGGCGATGAACCTCGTCATAACCGGTTTATTATTGTTTTTAACAAGATTAACACGCCGCGCTGAACCAAAGCCGATGAATCCCTTCAAAGCATTTCTTATTGGGATTGCTCAAGCGTTTGCGATTTTGCCGGGCATCTCTCGGTCGGGTTCTACCATGAGCGTGGCGATGTATTTGAAAATTTCCCCCGTGCAAGCGGCGAGGTTTTCATTTTTGCTTTCCATCCCGGTTATCGGAGGCGCAGCGTTACTGGAGACAAAAAATTTAATAAAGCACGGGGCTGAGATTGGCATCGCTCCGCTTCTCGCCGGAACGATCGTTGCGGCGATATCCGGTTATTTTGCAATTAAGATCTTATTGAAGATCGTGGAGCGAGGGAAATTCAGCTGGTTCGCGTTTTATTGCCTTGCGGTTGGAGTTCTTGGTATTGTGTTTATTTAATCTATCGTAAGCCTTTCGAAGGTCGTAAACCCTTGGAAGGTTGTTTATTTTTCTCACTCAATTGAAAGAACGACCTCATGGAAGAACCGCAACAGGTTTTCGCTGTTATAGAAACGAATATGGGAACAATCGAAGTAGAATTATTTGCCAAAGAGACCCCTCGAACGGTAGCGAATTTTGTCGGTTTGACGGAAAAAGGATATTACAACGGAGTGATTTTCCACCGCGTGATTGATAGTTTTATGATCCAGGGCGGAGACCCGACCGGGACAGGGCGCGGGGGAGAGAGTATCTACGGCGCAAAATTTGAAGATGAGTTCGTTACAACATTACGCCATGATGATGTTGGCATCCTTTCGATGGCGAACGCGGGTCCGAATACCAACGGCAGTCAATTCTTCATTACACTTATCCCGACCCATGGCTGGATAACCATCATACGGTATTTGGAAAAGTTTTTAAAGGAATGGACGTGGTGAATTCCATCGGTAAAGTGAAAGTCACAAAGCCGTTCGATAAACCTCAACAAGATGTGGTAATGAAAAAAATCAAAATCGTGAAAAAGTGATTTCATGCTATCTCAAAAAAAGAAACTTGGCACAGAGAACACAGAGTAGACACAGAGACCCCAAGGGAACATTTTTTTCTCTGTGAATCTCTGTGACTTCATTGTGCATCTCTGTGTAATGTTTTTAAATATTTTTGTTGTATGACCTACGCCGAATTCCAAAAAACCATCTCCTCGAAAAAATTTGCCCCCATCTATCTGTTTTACGGGGAAGAGGATTTCCTTATAGATGAGTGCGTCCAAGTAATTATCGAGAAAGCATTAGACCCGGGAATGAAAGGGTTTAACCTCGACATTGTGTACGGAAGCAAAGTTGAGGCGAAAGATGTTATAGCACACGCCGCTTCGTTCCCGATGATGAGCGAGCGGCGGGTAGTGGTTGTGAAGGAATTTGAAAAACTTGTCAGCTCCGAAACCGCGAAAGAGATTATTACGGATTACATTAACCGGCCTCTGGAATCCACCTGTTTGGTGCTTGTTTCGCTGGAGCCGGATTTCCGCAAAAAACCGTTTACCGATTTAAAGAAAAAAGCCGAGCTTGTGGAGTGCAAGCCGTTATGGGATAATGAAGTCCCCTCGTGGGTTGCAAACAGGACCCGCAAGCTTGGAAAAGATGCGAACCCCGAAGCATGCCGCTTGCTTCATGCGTATGTCGGCAATTCGTTGCGCTCTCTGCAAAACGAAATAGATAAGCTCTTTATTTTCGTCGGAGAGAAAAAGCAGATTGCCCCTGAAGACGTTACCACTGTTGTCGGCGCGACGAAGGGTTATACGATTTTCGAGCTTCAAAACGCGATTGGTCGGAAGGATACGAAGGAAGCCGTGAAGATTCTGGAAAAAATGTTGGAAGGAGGGCAATCGCCGCAGATGATTATCGTCATGCTGACGCGATTTTTTAACCAGCTCTGGAAGCTCACGGATTTGAAAACGAAGCGCATGGGGGATGCCGATATTGCCAAAGAAATCGGCGTGTCGCCGTATTTCCTAAAACAGTATTTGGACTTTTCCTCCCATTTCACTCTCAACCAGATCGAGCGCAATTTTAAGGCGCTCCTCGATGCTGATACCGTCATGAAAACGACATCTCGTGACTCTCACCTCGTTCTCGACCTCCTCATTATAACTCTCATCTCTGCATCTCACGAAACGGAACAGATACTCGCGTAATCCACGCCCGATTTCTTACGCTTGGCGACTCGATTGCTACATTTGATATAAAATACAATGTCCCGTTTCATCTCTTTGCAATGAAGCGGGACGTTCCAGAGGTTGTATCCTTTGCCAACTTTATTTGACCTGAGGTAGCGAGCCTTCCGGCACAATGAACCACGCAACGATATATGCCACAACAAGCGGTATGAAACCCGTCGCAAAACAAATGATGACGGCGGCGAGCCTCACGACGGTTGGGTCAACATCCAAATATTCCCCAAGCCCGCCACATATTCCCGCAAGCTTTCTATCAGTCAAAGAGCGATAGAGTCTTTTCATAATTCCTCCGTGCAATAATGCTACCGCTGTGCAAGCCGCAGTGTGCCTTTTTCCGTTTTCAAGGAAAGCATCGGACCACCACCGTTGACCGTACCTCGATAATCATAATCGCGATTGCGCCTCGAGCGATAATCCCGGTTCAAATCAAAATCGGAATCAAAGCTTCCACGGCGGCCAATATCTGCGTCAAGCTCGAACCCTTTTTGTTTTGGCAGCCGCACGACAATTTCACCCTTATACGTTTCCACCCGACTTCTTGCTTTCATGTCGGCAAAATCAACTCGGACGTCACCTTTGTACGTCTCCAGCGTAAGAGAGCCTTCAAGGTTGGTAAACTCCGCCGTTCCTTTGTATGTATTAAACTCGACATCAGAATGAAGATCAGCAATGGTTGATTTCGATTTGTAATCTTTTACCACAAGCCGTGCAGTGCGGGGCATCTTGATTGTGTAGTGGACGAAAGGCAAGCTGCCAGTTTCGCCGTTGAATATCCCCCAGAAACTATGGCTGTGTCTGTTGACTCGATCATAGTCGGATTTGATGCGCACCGAAGACGAGGTTGCGTCAATCCGTATCTCCGTATCCCGGACCTTTTCTTCGGCATAGCGATCCCACTCATCCGGCTCGATTTTGACATGGATTTCAACTTCCGGCTTATCCCACGCGCTAATATCAATACTCCCTTTGTACGTATCAATATACACTTTGCCGTCGGCTGTAAGGGGAACGGTTTTATTGACCTCTCTCGTTTCCTGACCAAGCACCATACCGCTTAGAAGAAAGCAAAAAAGGGCAAGAGCTAACAATCTTATCGAATGTCTCATAGGTTATCTCCCATCTTGTTGTTGAGAAGCATGCACTATTTCCTACGATAGTTAGACCCAAGAAGTTTCAAAAAGGTTGCGGAAATCGTGGCTTTTAAGGGATTTATAGCGCCGTCCGATAAATCGGACGGTTGTTAAGGCACGAAACCCCTTTGGGTTTCGTATTTATTAGACGGCGACTTCAGTCGCTGCCTAAAAGAACCTTACTATGAAAATCAAAAATATCCTCAGCACAAGTTAGTTTTGACTTATTTCCCTTGCTTTGCTTGTCCTGGCTGGAGATTGCGGTGAGGTTCAATAGTCGCTCCATTCTCAAAACGCACGTCGGCAATTTTCCGAAACTGAGAAAGGGTTATAAACCCTGTAGAAGCAAGCTTTTGGAGGTCAGGTTTTTTTAGAAAAATGCTAAAGAAAGGGAAGGATTCATCCCTTCCCGATTCATTTTCCCGGAGTGAATAAAGTTCGAGAATAATGCCCTCGAAATATTTTTCAAGCACTTTAAATTGTGAATCTTGTGAGATAACCTGGAAGAATTTAAGGACATCAGCGAGCAGTTTGGATTCAAACTGTTTGGAAACACTTAGTTCTGCACGCTGGACTCGTAGATGCAATTCCTTTGCAGACGGATCAATCTCGGCAAGCTCTACGTTGAGGAGATAGTGATGCAGTTTCTGCACGGAGGATTGGAGTTTCCAATGATCGAACACGGGCGTTTTCTCGCCACGTTCAAGCACCGTCAGCTCGGTTTCGCGAAATTCTTTTTGAACTTTGGCTCGATGCTGAAGGACATCTTCTTTCGTTTTTTTAATGGTGGATTCGCTGACATACAC
This sequence comes from Ignavibacteriales bacterium, assembly GCA_016194505.1. Taxonomy (GTDB): domain Bacteria; phylum Bacteroidota; class Ignavibacteria; order UBA10030; family UBA10030; genus JACQBK01. Next base: position 5,231 of record JACQBK010000011.1, read on the forward strand.
TCCGGTTTCATACAGCGATTTCTTATACAATTTCATAAGGACAACGATGATAATGCACCAGAAAATGCCAAAAATGATCGCCGCATTCGGGGCGCCCGTGTCCAAAGCAAGGGAAACAACAACAGTACCGCCAACGACCAAAATAAATAGAAGAATGATTGCGCCGGGCTCTATCCACCACGCGAGTCGTTTCCGGAACGGATTGGTTGCCCGGTTTTTTTGCGAAGGGTGGAAATTAGCGGGATCCATAGGTTGATTCAAACGTTATTCAGTCATCAGAGCTGGAAACTTTTCCACGGGAGCGCTTCTTTTCACCTCTCATTTTCTTCCCCTCAACTCGCCGTTTTTTTGAAGACTTGGAAGGTTTTGTCGCAAGGCGTTTTTTTCGCGGCTTAAGCGCTCCACGCAACAGAAGAACAAATTTACTGATTGTGTCTTGTTTGTTTTTCCACTGGCTTCGCGATTCTTGCGAAACGATTCGGAGAATGCCCTCTGTATCAATTTTTGAATGAAGATGCTTGAGAATGAGATCGCGCTGTTCGGTGGTTAAGCTTGGCGAGTGAGCAACGTCAAAGAGCAGCTCTATGCGGGTCTCAAGCTTGTTGACGTTCTGTCCGCCGGGACCACCACTGCGCGACGAACGGAAACGAAGCTCTGTGAGAGGAATTGCGAGATTATTTGAGATAGAAAGATTTGCGTCGTTCATGTCTGTTAAGAATGTGCGACGAATTTTTTGTATGTGTCGCACATAGGACTCATTATTTTAAATAGAGGAAACTTGGAATATCCGCTGTGCCATTTTCGCCTAATATACGGAAACAGTAATGAGATAGAAACTGGAGAGACAACCTTCAAAATATAATGAACAATCAAAAAGAGATAAGGAATTTGCCGTCCTTCATAATCATTGTTTCATCGAACCAAACGGTTGGCTCTTTGATAAGGCCATCAAGGTGGCTCGCTACGCGTACGGAGCCGCCCATGGATTTATTGTCACCGAAAGCGATATGGATGGTGCCCATCACCTTTTCGTCTTCCAAAATAAGACCTGTAAGAATTGCCTTGTCATTCGTTCCGATGCCGAATTCAGCGACAGTGCGTCCGTCTTTGCCGTGTGGCTCAAGAAGCTGGATGAGCCGCGTTGCTTCCGCGCCGCCGGTAATATCGGTAGCGTACCCATCTTTTACCGTGATGCGGATAGGCTCGCGCACCATACCAACGCTTGCCATGGAACCATCTACAACCACAATCCCTTGCGACTCGCCTTCAAGCGGAGCTAAGTAGGCTTCGCCTGTTGGAAGATTTCCCCACTGACCTTTTTCTCTGAAAATTCCGGAGCTTGCATGGGCATGTCTTCCTTTTATCGGGAGAGTAATATCCGTTCCGCGCGGAGCTTTTACTTTAATGGCGCTTGTTTTCTCTAACAGCGCGCATAAACGAAAAGTGCGTTCGGCGATTTTATTGTAGTCGGCGTTCATGCAGCGGATCATGATTTCCTCCGTAACGCCTGGGAGCGTTGCGATGCGAACCCCCTTGTCGCTTGCCGCTCGTCTCGAATCGGTATGCGTCAGTGATTTTGAGGTTGGGCACAGAACGACGTCCACCATCTTCATCAATTCGGCAACTTCTTTGGGCGGTTCCTCGCCGTTGGTTTTTCGCGGAAGGATCTCGACCAGCATCACCTCATTGCCGAAATCTTTGACGGCTTTCCACAGCGCATAGCCGATAGTGCGCAACGGCTCATCAGTTATGACGAGTACTGTTTCGCCAGGTTGTACTCCCATGCAGTCACGGACTGCAATTTGGGAGGCGGAGTAGAGTTCTTGAGAAATGTTCATAAAAAACGTAAGATGTAAGAAGTGAGATGCTAGACGTAAAATGATAGACGAGAAACGCTAAACGATCTATGTTGATCTCTTATACCGAATGAGACCACTTAAAAGAGCGTCAACTTTTTCTAATTGCGAAACCACACCTATTATTGATTCTTGTGACAACAATTTTAATTTTAAGCACAATTCAATTTGTGTATCGAGTTCGCTTATTGAACCTCTTGCCACAACATAAAACTGAATTGAATCTTTCTTTCCTTGGCGCGCAGCACCTTCAGCAATATTTGATGGAATGGATACTGCTGCTCGCTTCATTTGTGAGACAAGTCCATATTTCTCATCAGATGGAAGTTGAGATACGACCTCATAAATCGCCTTAACTAATTCCATTGCTTCTTGCCAAACTCTCAGCTTTTTGTGTGCTTTATCCATCTTTTCTTTCTCATCTTACGTTTAACATCTAACATCTCACGTTTTCACCTCGCCTTAATCGTCTCCAACCCGTGCGCATGGGGACCTGTTTCGCTGCGGCGGAGGAGAAACGCAAAAAGGAAGCCCACGAAGCCAAGCATGGAGAAAATCCACATCCCTAAAGCGTAGCCATTCGGATTAGTGGCGCTTGCTGCGCTATAATCATTCGCCCAGCCAATCAGAAAATTAAATCCGGCAAGGCCGATATTTTGAATAAGCGTCATCAAGCCGTAGGCTGTTCCGAGCTTGGATTGCTCAACGAGATAACTGACCGAGGGCCACATAATACCTGGAATAAGCGAAAACGCTATTCCCATCATCGCCATCGGCACATACAACGAGATATGAGTATAGACCATCATCAAATAAACGGGCACTAACAACAGTGAGCCGAACATCATAAAGAGGGATCGCTTGCCTACCTTGTCAACGAGCAATCCAAAAAGAGGCGTGGCAACCATGGCAAAGAGTGTCAACATGCTGGAAAGAAAACCCCCAAGTTCCCTCGATGTCCCATGCGCTTCGATGAAAAATTTCACCGCGAAAGTCTGAAATGGAAAAATGCCCGAGTAAAACGTAATGCACAACGCAACGATGTACCAATAGGATTTTCCGAATTTAAACAAATCGGAAAACTGAACTTTATCGGTAGCACCCGCTTCGCCGATTTGATAAGTTTTCTCCGCCTTGCTTTCAAGGATCCAATAAATCACCGCACCTGCTACACAGATAACTCCAAAGGCAATGGAAATGAGCATCGGACCCTGCCAATGCTCGTAATATTTTGACGCCCACGATGGCGAATTCAGAGCAGCAAAAGAGCCAAGACGTGCAATTGTAAGGTTGATGCCGAATGCAAAGCTCAATTCTTTTCCCTTAAACCACTTTGCAATAGCAGTCGTAACAGCAACAATGAGAGATTCCGCCCCCAACCCAAAGACCAGTCTTCCCGCCGCCATAGAAAACAACTGACTGCTCAATGCCGTAATCACTGCACCAATCAAACATAAAGCCGCAAAAATAAATGTGGATTTTTTTGTCCCCAACCGATCAATGATAAACCCGCCAATCAGTACCATAAAAATATTGGGAACGCTGTAAATGCCTTGCAATAATCCGATATCAGAGTCCGTAAACCTAAGCTGTTTAACGAGAACATCGGCGAGAGGACTGATAGCATCATAGATATAATAATTGCCGAACATCGCCATGCTGATAAACACAAGCACTATCCAGCGATATGCGCGCGGCGGCGGTGGCATCATGGCTGTAGTAGAGATTGAAGAGGGGGTTGTCATAATTAACCTGAGATATGAATAAATCTATAACGTAACCTTAGGGTCATTTTCGTATGCGGAGCCGATATGGCAAAGATGGTTAAGCACTTCCGCAAAGAGTTCATACAGCGCTTTGAGTCGTTGCACATCTTGAATAACGCCCCGCACTTGGAAATAAAGCTCATCTACACCTTCGGGAAATTTCGTCTTAAACCACCCTTCATCATCTTTCACTTCTAATTGAATGGTAGGCTGAGCTTGAATCATCTCTCGGATTTTTGAATTCATAAATAACGAGCGGAGCTTCGATTCGTCAGTTCCTTTTATGATAAACGCTTCGTCAAACTCAGGGTAACCGACTTCAACATCTTGCATGCCAAAGAATTTCCCGATACCGCTAAAAATACTTTTGCGATATACAGTAAATCGGAATCCGTCTTTGTTCACATAGGGCGCTCGTATTCGGGTATAGGTGATATTGGCGTTATTCGCATGAACCGTATACGTATCGAGCGTAACAACCCACTCTTTCACCTGCGCCTGGACTTTTCCCCCCTTCCAAAATCCTCCTTCAACGAAGGTTGCACCTATCTCATTGCACAATTGTTTCCAAATTTCATCTTGATTTGGACCAAAGAGTTTTCTTCGTATACTCATTTCCACTTCCCCCGGCATATTTTTTTAAACGAAAACGTGCGACACACCGTAGAAGCACGTCGCACGTATTCAGGATTTTTTTCCACGGTGGCTCTTGTTAGTTCAAGTTCTTCAAAATTCCCAGGAGGAACTTCCAGAACTTTTCAACAGTATCAATATAGATTTTCTCGTCGGGGGAGTGCACGCCTTCCAGCGTGGGACCGAAAGAAACCATATCCATGCCGGGGTATTTTTCGCCGATAATGCCGCACTCAAGTCCCGCGTGGATTGCTTTTATGGCAGGCTCTTTTCCATAGAGCGATTTGTATGATTCTTTTGCGACTTTGAGAATTGGAGATGCTAAGTTAGGCTTCCAGCCAGGATAGCCTTCTGTATGCGTAGCCTTAGCGCCACCGAGTGTAAAGATCGCCCCATGCGTGTGGAGAATTTCCAAAATCTCCGAAGCAACAGAGCTTCGTTGGCTTGTGGTCAACACGATGCTATTCTTTTCCGTGCGGATGATCGCGACGTTTGTGGATGTTTCAACGAGACCGGGGATATCCGCACTCATCTTCATCACCCCATGTGGAAGCGCAGAGATTGTTTGATAGAGCATGTGCTGTTGGGCTTTTTTGACGACCTTTCCCTTCTTTTTCATGTCAACTTCTTCCAATACTACCATTAAATCCGGCTCTACGCTAGAAAGCTCAGCCTTCGCTGTGGCATTCCATCGCTCAACAATCTTTTTGGCTTTCTTCAAATTCTTTTTGGGGATATAGGCAACGGCTTCCGCTTCGCGGGGGATAGCGTTGCTCTTGTTGCCGCCTTCAATCATGGAAAGACGTGCGCCTACTTCATCTAATCCAATCAGTACACGATTAAGGATTTTGATTGAATTGCCGCGCCCCTTGTCAATCTCAAGACCCGAATGTCCGCCCTTCAATCCTTTAACGATAATCTTCACTGGCGCAGTTCCTCCGGGGGCATTATCATAAGCGATTTTCCATGTGCCGATGGTGTTTCTTCCGCCCGAACAGCCGACATACAGCGCGCCTTCTTCTTCAGAATCAAGATTCATCATTGTTTGACTTTGGAGGAACCCCGGCTTCAAATTGCTCGCGCCGGTCAGCCCTGTTTCCTCATCAACAGTAAAAAGAAATTCCAAGGGACCATGCTCAAGCGATTTATCCTCCATAATGGCAAGGTTTGTGGCAACAGCGACGCCATTATCGGCGCCAAGCGTTGTCCCATTTGCCATCAAGATATTATCCTTGCGGACAAGCTCTATAGGATCCTTTTCAAAATCATGCACGGTATCCTTGTTTTTCTCGCACACCATGTCGAGATGTCCCTGCAGGCAAATCATCTTAACATTTTCATGCCCCGGCGAGGCAGACTTTTTGACGGCGACGTTCATAAACTTATCTTGCTTGACTTCAAGGCCGAGTTTTTTTGCCGTGTCGACGATGTATGCTGAAATTTGTTTTTCGTTCTTTGAGCCGCGAGGAATTTTGCTGATCTCAGCGAAATATTTCCACACAAGCTCCGGTTTTAAACCTTCAATTGCATTTGACATACGTTATTCTCCTCACGTTATCTGAACAGACAGCAGTGGTTGATTTTCTATAACCCATTATTATAGTGAATGATAAGAAATTTTTCTTTTTCAAGTTTGCCGAGGAATGTGCTAATGCGATCATACACGGGTTCGGCAGAGTCGCCAAACTGTTCTTTCATTTTCTTCCCGATATCGGCAACAGGGGTTGCACCATCGCAGTTCTTCCACACGAAGCTGCCGAACTGGTCAAGCTTCACACGAAAGTTCGGCTTGGAAAGCATCGGCATTAAATATGTTGCAAGGAATTTATTGCTAAATTTGGGAACAAGTAAAACAATGCAGTCGTTTTCTCCCGTTTCCCATGGAATATTCTGGCGAGGTTTTAATTCGAGAAGATTAACCGGCTCAACCTGCTCTTTTTTCATAGAAGCAATTCACTGTAAGAAAATAATGCGGAGCAATCTTCTTACGACTGCTCCGCGAAGAAAAAATTATTGCTTATTTAGAATACTGCGCTTGGCGGTGCCGGATCGTCAGGCTTGCCTGCGTTACGAATCGGGATCATCGTAAGGATCAAGCCGATGAGCACGAACACAAACAAACTTGTGATGAATGAAGGATGCTCAAGTAGCTGCGGCGTCGAAATGGCGTAATATGCCATACCGGCAAACACCAAGCCGACAAGCGCTTCACCCGCAATCAACCCTGATGCAAGCAGAACGCCGTTGTTTTCCACGCGGGCTTTTTGTCCAGCATTGAATTGACGTTTCTCAACCATTTTATCAACGATACCGCGAATAAGTCCGCCGATGAAAATCGCGAAGGTTGTTTCCAATGGAAGATACATACCAACGCAGACGAGCATCGGGCTTTTTACTTGAATAAGAATGAACCCAACCGCCATCAACATGCCAACGATGATCAAGGGCCAAGCCATCTGACCGCCGACAATTCCTTGAGAAACGAGCGCCATAAGGCTTGCTTGGGGAGCGGGCAAAGCTTTTCCGCCAAATCCCGTTCCGCCCGAGTTAATATCCCCTTGATGCAAGGCAACAAGAGGGAAGTACATAACGGATGCCGCTACAAGCACGCCAATAATATCACCAACTTGCATTTTCCACGGTGTGCCTCCAAGAATGTGACCGACTTTCAAGTCTTGTAGCATCTCACCCGCAACTGCCGCTGAAACGCAAATGACGCCGGCAACACCCAGAACAGCCGCTATGCCGACAGGACCTGTTTGCCCCAATGCAACCAAATACCCGGATACCGCGGCAAAAAAGAATCCCGCAACAATCATAACAACTGTTGCCGTCAGTGCGGCTCCTATGTCATGGCTGAAATAATTATAGAGAAAGAAAGTGAGGATCGCACAAACAAGAATTCCGCTTAAGACCCATTTAAGGTTTAAATCTTTTTCGACGCGATTCTCTTCTCCGCCGCCGGCTGCTGCTTTCTTTACATCAGAAACTGAACGTTTCAATCCACCGATGAGATTTTTTCTCATCCGCCACAATGTAAAGGCGGCGCTCACCAACATTCCACCGATAGCAATTGGACGAACGGCATACCTCCACATGGCATTTGCCTGCGCAATCCACTGGTGCTCATCACCTCCTCCGTGGGACCAAGGAAGTATAACAGCAATGGAACGAACAAGCCCCACGCGAGCAAGCCACCGGCAAAGTTGAGCGACGCTAAGCGGGGTCCGATGATGTAACCGACACCGATATAAGCAGGGCTGACACCCGGCGTGGAAAGCAACATACCGCCGCTTCCCGAAACTTGCCCGCCGGCTCGCAAATCAACAGTTGATTTTGAGAATGGGACGAATTTTTCCCAGCTTGCCGCAAATAAGTTGAGTTGCTTGAATCCCTGAATCAAAGCGCCGATAATTCCGGCTATAAATAAATACATCGCTCCTGTACCGCCCGTTCGACCTGCTTTATGAATTTCGGAGGCGGCAACAGATTCTGGGTAGGGCAATTCAACATCTTCTACCATCACGCGGCGTAGCAGCGTAACGAACAAAACACCGATAACACCACCGACCATCATAATGGCGGTTGCCTCGAAATACCTCAACTCTGTCCAGACGCCGGCGATAATAAATGCGGGAACCGTGAAGATGGCTCCAGCGGCAACCGACTCGCCAATGGAACCGATTGTGCGAGCCATATTTTCTTCAAGAATATTCCCCTTCATCAACCGTAAAACCGCCATGCCAATAACAGCGGCAGGATAGGTCGCGGCAATCGTCATGCCTGCCTTCAAGCCCAAGTAAGCGTTAGCCGCTCCAAGAATAACTGACATCACAAGTCCAATCACAACTGCCCGGATTGTGAACTCCTTCAGGTCTGTTTCTGCCGGCACGTACGGTTTGTAACGTAAGCCTTCGCCCCCCGTACTCTTGATTTCTACCATAAGTCTCTCCTTAATTTAATGTGAGTAGGACAGTTTCAACGAACGAATATTGCTTTTGTAATATACCACGCCATATAGGGATTCTCCTTAAGACGGCGAGTCGAATAGGCGTACCATTGCTCACCATAAGGGACATAGACTCGGAGCCGGTGACCATCGTTGACAATTTGGTCGCGTAAAGTTTCACGCACACCAAGCAGCATCTGAAACTCGTATTGGTCCCTCTTCAATCCATACTTCTGCACAAGCTTGTACGCTTCACCAATCAAATAATCATCATGCGTTGCAATGCCGACATAGGAACCGCCTTCAAACATAATCTGCAGCAGCTTGAGATAGTTTTCTCGAATTTGCTGGCGGTCTTTGTACGCTATGGAAGGCGATTCATTATAGATGCCTTTACAGAGCCGAAGATTTGCACCTTCCTTTATCAACGCCCGAACATCAGATTCACTTCTATGGAGATAGGCTTGAATGACCACCCCTACGTTTGAATATCCTTCCTTTCGCAGACGGCGATAAATCTCCAGAGTACCATCGGTCGTGGTGGCATCCTCCATATCAATACGAACGAAGTTGCCGAGCTTCTTTGCTTCCTCAACAAGCGATCGAATATTCTGATAGCAAAGCTCTTTGTCAATCTTCAACCCAAGCTGGGTTGGTTTAATGGAAACATTGGAGTTGAGCTGATTATTTTTTATTTCTTGAAGGATTAGGAAAATGTTATCTCGAACTTGATGCGCTTCTTTTGCCTCGCTAATATATTCGCCCAAGAGATCCGTGGTTGAAACCATCCCTTTGGCATTGAGTCCTTTCACTATGCGGACAGCATCCGGCAACGTCGTGCCTGCAATGTAACGTTTTGCTACTTGACCAACAACTGATTTGGGAATAATCGGAAGTGCGGCAACAACAAGCTTATTAAGGATGGACATTCTTTATTATCTACAGTATAAGTAGTGTAGGGAACTTACATAAAGAATTATTGCAATGAGTACTATATATAATTAAATGTGCGACGCACTTCTTTCTCTCATCAAAGTGCTTGCGGAGAGAATCATCCAAAGCTTAAACTGAAAAGTGCGTCGCACATTGTTATGGCTAAAAACAGAATTAGTCAAACTGCAGGTCAACAGTTTAAATGCACTCACGTGCGGAAAAAGATAGGCAGACAAGCCAAGAAATGCAAGGGAAATGGAGCAGAACTTTGTCCAGTTTCCGAAAGTTAGTAAAGCTGTCTTAAAAATATAAGTAAAGACGCACATAAACCTTGCGAAGATCCCGTTGTACGGGATGCCGTAAGGCGGCATTTTAAACCTTCGCAAGGTTGCTCACCCATCTGGTTTTTTCTTGGCAAATAAGGATATTAACAATATTTTTGAGATTGTATTTACTAAAAATTGAATACGAAACCGACCTTCGGTTCTATTCTTTTTTGTGGAACGTATCCCCTTACAATGCCGAATTCATCCTTATTTTCGATGAAAGTCCATTGATACACAACCGAAACAAGAAAATAGGGCAACGGCTTGTACCCGACTTGTGCATAAAGAAGGGAGTTATTATCAACCTTGAAAACAGGTCCTACATTCTTTTTGTCATAACCGCCAATCAGGACAATGCCCGGCAACACGTTTCCGGTTTCAAGTTCAACATGCAGTATGCCGGCATTCTCGATTCCAACGGGCGAATAATATCCTCCAATAACATTAAATGTCCCTAAAATGCTGAGCCAGAGTTCTCCGTAATAGCCATCAGTTTTTTTTGCAGTCTCTAGTTTTGCTACCTTGTCCAGCCTTCCTGTCAGAGCCAAGGGATCATTATACGGAACGTATCGTTCCATCTCATAGAAAGCATCAAAGTACGACGGCAGGAATTGATCTCCCATGAATCGTCGCTCATATTTGGCGTTTAAAGTTGCAAAGCCTAACCCTGTAAAATTCAAATCTACCCCCGCCGAAACCCCACTGCCGTAATCAACAATTTTTGTATAATCCGAGTAGAGGGTTGAATGAAGCGAAGGAAGTGAAAGCAACGGCAATCCCACGTCAAAGCCAAAAATTACCAACGTGCTTCGGTCAGGCTTTGCCCGCTCATGGAAATCCGCGGCATACGTTGCGCCGATTTCAAGTCCCCCAAGAATGGGAATGTCTCCGGCAGAAGTCCCTTTGAGAGGACGAAAGTATGGCCGCAAGCCTAACACTCCCGCTCCGGCAATATCGCTATACACTGATTCGAAGCCGTATTTCCCGCCGTCAACATCGAACTCAACGCCGATTTTTCTTTGCTCATAGCTTGGGCTGTTACGGTACATATACATGATCGAGCCATGGCCCAATCTCGCATAGTCCAAAGAACCTGCTCGAACATAGAGGGGGTCCCTTTTGTGCGCCCAGCGTACATAACGAAGTACGCGGAGATAATCGTACGCTTCATTAAAATCTTCTTTGCGGATTTTGCCGTCCTCGCCCACGCGGATATTCAAATCAAGCCCAATGCCAAGCTTGCCGAAGCTTAGTTCCGGCGTAAGATTGAACAGATAGTACGGCTTCCCGTCAACCACCGTTAAGCCAACACTGGTTGTGAGCGACTGCTGGTTTCTCAGCATACCAAGTTGTGACGGGCGGTTTTGAATTTGTGCAGGAGACCAACCAAACGCTAAAATAATCAGTAAAATAGTAAAGGAGCACTTTGCCACCGTAGACCTCACAATCATAAAACCAAGTGTCTTTGCGAGGAGTCCCAAGGGGACGACGAAGTTCCGCTTTTTGAATCCCGCTGGGGCGGAATCCTGGAAAGCGGGACAATCCCATAAATCAAGGAGACAATGGGATTGCCCGCCTGTCCCGTTGTACGGGATCCCAAAAAACGGGATCGGCGGACAGGCTTCTCCCGACTTAAGTCGGGATCGCAATGACACGGTAGTTTATTTTTTTTAGATTTCGCACTTAATAACTTCATCGTTTAGCCCCCAAAAAGAATTCTGCAAATCAGCACGGCGGCTAACATGCCGAAGAGATCCGCAATAAGACCCGCAGGAAGTGCATGGCGCGTGTTCTTTATTTGCACTGAACCGAAATACACCGCGAGAACGTAAAACGTGGTCTCCGAGCTTCCATACATCGTTGAAGCTAAAACGCCGATGAATGAATCGGGACCATGCACTTTCATCAGCTCCGTCATGATTCCCAGCGAGCCGCTGCCGGAAAGCGGGCGCATGAACGCAAGCGCAAGCGTCTCGGACGGCATGCCGATAAGATTCGTTAGAGGCGCGAAGAGTGAAGCGAGCACGTCCATTGCGCCGCTTGCGCGGAAAATTCCGATGGCGAACAACATCGCGACAAGGTAGGGGATAATGCGCACCGAGGTGTTAAATCCATCCTTAGCTCCTTCTACAAAGACCTCGTACACTTTTACCTTTTTTATTATGCCCCATCCCAGAAAAATAATTATAAACAATGGGATCGCGAGAACCGAAACGGCGTTGATGATGCCTTTAAAGAGCTCAGCCATTTTCCACCTCCATTTCTTTTTTGTAGCGAGGCAGCCGCTCAAGAATTTTAACGGCGATGATGCCCGCAGCGGTAGCACATCCCGCTCCGAAAATAGAAGTGCCGATGATAATGCCGGGATTTACCGAGCCGACCGCTGCGCGCACAGCAATTGCCGTCGCCGGAATCAAGACCAAGCCGCCCGTATTGATGACGAGGAATGTGCACATGGCGTTCGTTGCCGTCCCTATTTTTGGATTGAGCTTATTCAATTCTTCCATTGCTTTGAGACCAAGCGGCGTGGCGGCGTTGTTGAGGCCGAGCATATTGGCGGCGATGTTCATAATCATCGCTCCCACAGCAGGATGGTCGGGCGGGATTTCCGGAAACAATCGCTTCGTCACCGGTGTCAGCATCCGCGTAACGATCTTGAGCAAGCCGGCTTCCTCAGCGACTTTCATAATGCCAAGCCACAGTGCCATAATGCCGATGAGTCCTAAAGCGATATCAACGGCAAGTTTTGCCGTGCTCCATACTGCATCCGTGACTGCTTTAATTTTAACAAACCGGATCGGCTCAAAGATTATTTGGACGGTCGCTGTTTGTCCTCCTTCGGCGAACCGTATGGAACGAACCGTGCCCGTAAGTTTATCGCCGCTGCTTGAGCGCTTTATCATTTCCTTCCATCGCTCGGGCGTTGTTGCCCCGGCTGCCATGGAAAGTGATGACTCTCCCGACGATGCCGTAGCAATAACAACCGGCTGATGGATTTCCGTTTTTGCAGATTGGAGGCTATAGAATTGGTTAAATGCCTCGGCGGAGATGACCAGTTCCCCTTCCCATGTTGAACGAAGCGCCGTTGGGGGCTTCTGTGTTACCAGTGTTGCCTCCAGAGGAATGTTGTTGCGATAGGTATTCCGCGCCTCGTCTTTTATATCATTCCCCACTGCAACGACAATGCCGACAACAATGAGCGAAATCCAAATATAGTTGAGCATGACAAGATAGTATTAGGTATGATACATGGTGTTGGTTAGGTTGGTGTAAAACTATACCTTTTCGCTCCAAAATCAAGGAAAAATTCCATAATGTGCGACGCACTTTTCGATGGAAGGTTAATGCGACCCAACAGAGAGAAACACTGGTTGGATATGTAAGTGCGTCGCACATTTAACTTTTTGGCGTCCCGATGCATCGGGATGCCCTACGACTTTGCAATGCTTTTCAGAAATCAGTATCTTATGCGCCAGAGGCGCACCCGCAGTGCGGGATACGCCTTTCCGTCTCCGGCGGGTTTGGCTACAAGCCTCAATCGCCCCCAAGAATAATTCTTATGAATGAAAAGCTTCTCAATCGTATTGATAAACTGACTGATGTAAAGAGCACGGATAAACTTCGGGCAAAAATAACAAAGCTCAAGGCTTTTGTTGCCAACAATAAGCCGCATAATAACGGTCAAGTGAAACTCAGCCGAAAATATCTTTTACGAGAGCTTCAACAAATTGAGAAGGCTTATACCATCGAGCGTGCGCGCTATTATCTCCGGCGGTTGAAAAAATCCCTTTCCAAAGTAAAAACCTCCTCGCTGAACGACATTAATCTCAATCGGTGGAAAGACTACGAGCATATTCTTACCGACAGTCTTTGGATGCTGGGCAAGCGTGATACCACCGGCGCTCATGCGGCGTGGTATTGGGGAAATTTTATCCCGCAAATTCCCCGCCAGCTTATGCTCCGCTATACGAAAAAAGGGGAGTGGGTCATTGACACCTTTGCAGGAAGCGGCACAACGCTTTTGGAAAGCCCGCATCTCAAGCGAAACTGCATCGGCGTAGAACTTCAGCCCGCGGTAGCAAAAAAGACCAATAGCATACTTAAAAACGGCTCACAGGAATTTGTCTCGGCACTTGAAGTGGGAGACAGCGCAACGGTAGATCTTAAATCTCTTTTGAAAAAATATGGAGGGAGATCAGCCCAGTTAGTGATTATGCACCCCCCTTATCACGACATTATCAAATTCAGTAAGAAGCGTGATGATCTTTCTAATGCAAAGTCAACTGAAGCTTTTATCGAGATGTTCGGGAAGGTAGTAGAAAATGCTTCGAAAGCGTTGGATAAAAAACGCTACCTTGCGGTTGTTATAGGGGACAAATATGAGAACGGCGAGTGGGTCCCGCTCGGATTTATGACAATGAATGAAGTGCTGAAAAAGGGATTCAAGCTCAAGAGTATCGTTGTAAAAAACTTTGAGCAAACCTTAGGCAAGCGAAATCAGAAAGAGCTGTGGCGGTATCGCGCTCTCGCCGGCGGATTTTATGTTTTTAAGCACGAGTATATTTTTATATTTCAGAAGCGGTGAGGACAAGGCGCTAAATTCATAATATAAAGGCGTTTCGATTGTCTTGAAAAAATGAGGTGAATGGAAAGGCTTTTGCTGTTTATTTTTGCTTTGATGTATTAACCCACAGTGCCGTACCGCAAGATTTAGAAAATGCCAATAGTCAAGTATATTTAGTTCTATGATCCCGGATATTCCAACCTCTTTGTCCAATCTTATCAAATCCCATTCTGTTTTCATTTACGAAGTCGGTACGAGTAACTTTGGTTCCGGTGTGCTTATCAAGATTGCAGACCGCATATTTGTTTTATCTGCTGCTCACGTGATTAAGGCTGACGTTGACATCAATCTGGGTATTGTCCCTCACGAGAGTAGATTTTCTATCCTGAATAAGTGGTGCGATCCGGAGTTAGATATTGGTTTTATGGAGCTAAGTCCGTTTGAAGCGAATGTTCGGCAAAGTAAATATAGTGCACCGTTTTCTACTGGTTCCATGAAACAAGGAACAATAGTTTCAAAACGCACAACCCTTGCTTTGTGTGGTTTCCCTAGTGGAGAAGCGTCAGAGACCAATCGTGGCGTTGAAGTACCCGCAACCTTTGTAGCCGTCGCTATTTTGGCTCCTGAGCAGTGGCCTAATGATTTGAAGTCTCAGCTTGATCCAAAGAAGAAATTTTTAATTCCCTATGGTGAAAAATCGGGTGCGCAATTTTTTGATGGTTATAAAAACCCGAGGGGGCAGGTTGTTCCATTCGGAATGAGTGGATGTGGCCTTTGGTATTTTAATCCTGAAATAAAAAACCTTGATAAACCCGCTTACTCGCTGGTTGGTATCCAACATGGCTATTACCGTCATCATCAAGTTCTTGTAGGAACACTCGTTCCTGAAGTGCTAAACAGAATTTCGATGCATTACGGCATTAGAATACCTATAGATTCCGCTGATAGTACACCGTAACTTGTAGCTCAATTCGTGAAGAAGCAATTGCATTTGCTCGTCGTGCTCTTTTTGCTTTTTTCAAACTCCTTCGTTACATTGATCCCGTCGTGCTGTTGCCACTTGGAGAAACGTAAGAGCTTATAAATAAAAAACTCATGTCAGTTAGCTAAAAAGAAAGGGATTAGATGAAACGAATTGCGACGTTGACGATTATTGTTACTACGATTGCTCTTCCGGTGTTGAGCAATACTAACCAATCGAAAACGACTGCATCTGCCAACGACACGATTGCGGTGGTGCTTGGAAAAACAATTTCTGTCAAAGATAAGGACAGGCTGCAGGGGTTGATCTTTGGGGCGCTTTTAGAACAGTACGCAAAAGAAAATAACATTGAACCCACA
>JACQBK010000026.1 GCA_016194505.1 Ignavibacteriales bacterium
CCCGCATCAAATGTCAGGTTGATTTTTTGTGCAAACGATTTGAATCCAAACACCTCAAGCTTGGAGAGATACATTAATAGAGACTCCTTGCAATATGGAAGATGAATTCAACATACGCCGTGAGCGCATAGACGCTTTCATAATAAACAAAAACACCGCCAAGCACGATTGCACTAAACACCATGCCGCCGCTATAGGCTTTCATCGGGCTGATATCATACAGAACCGAGATGCCTTTCAGTATTCGGATGAACACCCAAAAATGAACCACTGCAAGAAGCACAAAGACGGGGATAACGTAAAACCGGCTTTCCAAGAGCTTAAACAATGCCATTCCAAGGGGACTAAGCAACACGATGGGTAATGTTCCCCACACAGCAATCGCAAAGGCATGGTACCAGTAAATCCTTCTTTTCACGAAAGTCGAAAAGAGCTTGATACACAGCGCAATAACGGGAAATCCAGCCAAAAACATCAAAGAAAACCCTAAAATCCCCAAAAACGGACTCCACGTCGCGGCAATAATTTGCTCCTTGATGGCATCGGAAACGACAAATTGAGTAATGATGTAATCTGCAAATGTGTTTGTCCTGTAGTGGTACAAAATGCCGGAAAGCACTAACGCTAATGTGATGGACACCGCCCCCGCCAGTATAATCGTTTGAGGAATGGAAACCGATCTCACATCCCGTAAATCGGCAAAGAAATTATACGGCCGGATGAGAGAGCGCATAAACGATTCATTGAAACGGCGATTGTAGTGATACAGATACGCTATGACAAAAATAACGATGAACCCCCATATGATATGAGCAAATGGAAACGAAGCCCGGTAGCGTCCGATTGAGAGCGCAGTAGTTTTCTCACCGTTGTAAAGCGATTTCACTAAATCATACGCCGCCCGTTTTTCACGCGAGAAACTGACAACGCCCACCGGATGAATATATTGCTCGCCGTTATTCACAGTCATAAGAGGGCGGTCACCGCGCCAATCCGCGAATGAAGATATAAACGAGCCGGCAATGCCTTCTTCTTTGATAACAGCATAATATTGTTTGAAGAACTGCGCCTGGGATTCTTGCGACATTGGATCGCTATAACCGTTTCGATTGTTCGGTTCAACTTCCTTCCCATAGCGCAGGAGAATGACAGGCTGTGTAGGATACTTTGCCTTCCACTCTGAAATCAAATTTCTAAATCGTTTCACATCGTCGGTCGGAATGTTAACCGCTGCAATATCAACCAAGTCGGCACAAACATCATCCGATAGCATACGCGAGCCAAAATAAATCGGTCGCTCATCAAGTTTTTTGAGAGCAGCCACTGTCTTTTCAACATAGATTCGAGAACGAGGATCCGATGAATCGAAACCATCTCCAATACCCCATGCAAGCACAGAAGGCTGGTGACGAACTCGGTTCACCATCTCGGTTACCATCGCCTCGGCGAGACCTTGGAACGTTTCCTGCGCAAGAACTTCGGCTGGCGCGTTCCAAACCGGAATCTCTAACAACGCGAACAATCCATAGCGATTGCACAAATTGAGGAGATAGGGGTGCGGGGGATGAAACGCAAACCGAATTGCGTTCGCTCCCATCGTTTTAATCAGCGCGACATCTTTTTCCATCTGCTCGTATGTGAGCGAACCGCCGTGCTGCGGCGAATCTTCCTGCCACAACACTCCATTCAACGTTATGCGCTTGCCATTCACAACGAACGCGTTGTCAATGATCTCGATTTTCCGAAAACCAATCTGTTGGTCTCTTGCGTCAACAAGTTTTATCTGCTTGCCAACCTGTATAAACACTTTTGCTCTTAGGATGTACAAATCGGGATTTTCAATACTCCAGAGCTTGGGAGCATTGACGACCAGCGAGGCTTGTACTTCGTTGTCACGGTTCGGATGTACCGTTATCGCTTGAGGCGATGATTGTCCAAGCGAAGCGCCCGAATATTTATCAAGAAGCTCCAACGCAAAAAATGTTTGGCCGGATTTCGCCGCAAAACTTATGCTATCGCGTACACCATCCAACGATTTGCTCGTGAGAGCCGCCGTTACTTGAATCGTTCCTTGCTTCAGTTCTTTATCGAGGGTCGCATGGGGCACAACATCGTTAATCCAAAGTTTGGGGGTTGCGAGCAAATAAATATCCCGAAGAATGCCGCCGTAGTTCCTCCAACCCCAAATTTGTTTCCGCAACGGTATCGTTGATCTCGCACTCAACGTATTATTTACAATAATTTTGATTGCGTTTTCAGCGCCAAGCTGGAGCGTGTTATCGGGAATATCAATTTCGATCGTCGTGTAGCCGCCGACATGCTTTCCAATGAACACATCGTTAATATAAATCTCCGCATCATAGTTAATTCCTAACGCAACCAACTTGAATGCAGAAGAATTCAACATCGCCTCGTCCACTGTAAATTTACGGACGAACGTTATTCGACCTCGATAATCGAATGAACTGGGAACTTTTACTTCCTTCCAATTCTCGTCAATAGCGTACGACCAAGTTCCTGCCAAATCAATTTTCTGCCGTGTCGGAGTGTCAAGATGAACGCCAGTATCCGTACCGCGAAGAGTTCCTTGCCCATTTTGGTAAATTTTAATTTGACCTAATGCGGAAATGCTAAAAAAAACGGCAAGAAGGGGTAAAACAAGGTGAGAATAGCTCAGAAAGCTTTGTTTTTTCTTAATCAATTCTCTAAAAGTCGGCTGTATGAGGACAGCGATTTTCTTAAGAAAACCGCAAAAATTTCTCAGGGAATATAATACAAAAAAGCCCAGAAATCAAGGGAATTATTACCAATTTTAGGTATGAAAGAGTGGCTAAGTGCCTTAAAATAAGACACTTGGAGGGTTCAATTCAACTTTAAAGCTCTCGCCTTAAAAAACGAGTTCCTAAGGCGCATTTATTTCACGGAAGCCTTAATGATGGAAGCGAAAGAATCCGCTTTGAGGCAGGCACCGCCAACAAGTGCTCCATCAATATTTGGCTGTGACAACAAGTCAGCAGCATTATCCGGCTTAACGCTTCCGCCATACTGAATAACAACTTGTTCCGCGGTGGACCAGCTATACAATTGTCCGATCAACTTGCGGATGAGTTTGTGAACATCTTCCGCTTGCTGAGGCGTTGCATTCTTACCCGTGCCAATTGCCCACACAGGCTCGTACGCGATGATAAGCTTTTCGACTTGATTCGCGGGAATATCTTTCAAGACTCCTTTGACCTGAGTTGAAACAATCTGGTCGGTTATATTTTTTTCGCGCTCTTCCAATGTTTCACCAACACAGACAATCGGGATAAGATCGGAAGCGATCGCTTTTTTCACTTTCTTGTTGATAAATTCGTTCGTCTCGCCGAAATACTGCCGCCGTTCGGAATGGCCGAGAATAACATACTGGCATCCCACCGATTTGAGCATCGAAGGAGAAATCTCGGCAGTAAATGCTCCCTCATCTTCGTGATACATATTTTGGGCGCCAAGAGCGATCGGCGTTCCCTTGATAAGTACGTGCACCGCTGCCAACGATGTAAATGGCGGACAGATGATGACTTTTGTTGTTCCCAGATCAAAGCTTAATGCTTTCTTTAATTCCCCAACAAGAGCGAGTGATTGGGAAACGTCTTTGTTCATCTTCCAGTTACCTGCAATTATTTTGTTTCGCATGGTGGTTGAGTAGTTGAGTGTTTGAGTAGTGGAGTATCTAAGTAGTGAAGTCGTTGAGTATAAAGTAGTTGAGAGGTTACCTCGATAAAGATTTTTAACACATGACATTACGCGTCATTGCGAGAAGCTTGCCCCGCAAGGCGGGGCAAGTGACGAAGCAATCCCATAGTTCAATAAGGCTGCGAACTAAAGTTCGCGCTACGAATCAACAGCCGACCATGGGTTGCGTTATTTCTTCATCTCGTCGAGCTTCTTCCGCAAAAGCTCATTCACAATTTTGGGATTCGCTTTTCCTTTACTCGCCTTCATCGTCTCGCCGACGAAGAATCCGAACACCTGAGCCTTGCCGCTCAAATATTTTTCAATTTGGTCTTTGTTGCTCGCAAGCACTTCGTCAACAATTTTCTCGATTGCGCCGGCATCGCTTACCTGCACAAGACCTTTTTTCTCCACAATAGCTTTGGGCGATTCTTTTGTCTTGAGCATTTCCTCAAAAACATCTTTCGCAATCTTTCCGCTGATGGTGCCGTCGGCAATCAGGTTGATCATTTCCCCAAGATGCGTCGGCGAAACCGGAAAATCGCTGAACGGAATTTTTTCATTGTTCACCACACGAAGAACATCTCCCATTGTCCAGTTGCTTGCGAGTTTATAATTTTCTTCGTTCTTTGTTTTTAGATTTTGAATTGTCCCCTCGAAGAAATCGGCTAATTCTTTTTCCGTCGTTAAAATATCCGCATCATACCTTGGGATTTTATACTCTTGCACAAACCTATCGCGGCGCTCGGTTGGCAGCTCGGTCAAACTCTTCCTCACTTCAGAAATCCATTTTTCATCTACAAGCACGGGCACGAGATCCGGATCGGGAAAGTAACGATAATCGTGCGCTTCTTCTTTGGAGCGCATTGGCACGGCGATTCCTTGCCCGGAATCCCATAATAATGTTTCGCACAACCTTGCCGCCGTCTTCTATCAAAGCAATCTGGCGATTGATTTCGAACTCCAACGCTTTTTCAACGAAGCGGAAGGAATTCATGTTTTTAACTTCCGTTTTCGTCCCTAATGCTGTCTCCCCTTTGAGTCGCACGGAAATATTCGCATCGCAACGAAGGCTTCCCTCCTCCATATTCCCGTCGCAAATGCCGAGGTAGGTGACAATCTGCTTCATCTGGTAAAGATATTGATATGCTTCGTGCGGCGTGCGGATATCCGGCTCGCTCACAATTTCAATCAACGGAACGCCGCAACGGTTCACATCCACCAGCGTATCAACATCAAGATCGTGGATGGATTTGCCGGCATCCTCTTCCATGTGAATGCGCGTAATACCGATTTTCTTTCGACTGCCATCCTGCAGTTCAATCTCCACATAGCCATTCGCGCAAATCGGCTCTTCATATTGGGAAATCTGATAGCCTTTGGGGAGGTCAGGATAAAAGTAGTTTTTGCGGGCAAAAATCGAGCGCGGGGCAACCGTGCAATGCGTAGCAAGCCCCATTTTCAATATAAATTCGACCAAATTCTTGTTCAGCACCGGAAGCACGCCCGGCATACCGAGGCACACTGGGCAAACATTGGAGTTCGGCTCGTTGCCAAATTTTGTCGAACAACTGCAAAAGGCTTTGGAGTCCGTCAAAAGCTGTGCGTGGACTTCAAGTCCTATAACTGCTTCGTATCGCTCGTTCCAAGACATAAGTTTTAGGTTCAAGATGACCGTCACCTTTAAGGTGACGGTCATCTAAGAAAAAAGGAAATAACGCTGACAGCTCCGAAGGAGTCCCCTTGGGACATTCAGCAATCAGGGTTCAGCTTTTAACTGCCAATCTTTTTTAGTTGTTGACTGGGGCTAAAGCCCGCTCTTCTGGGTGTTTCCCCCCGACCTAAAGGTCGGGGTTATAACCACGTCCTTTGCGTTTTCCAGCATCCCGTATAACGGGATAGGACGTGGATGAAGCGCTAACTACTTAGTTGTAGGGTTTCAACCCCTACAAAACATTACAAGTACATCATTTTTGAGATAGCTCTCGCTACGCCGCAATTGCTTTTGTAACTTTCTCTGCGGCATCCTTAAGACTGTCGGCAACGAGAAAACGTAAGCCGGAATTTTTTAAAATATCCGCAGCTAAATCGGCGTTCGTGCCTGCGAGTCGAATAACAATCGGCACGCTGATTTTGACATTCTTCGCCGCCTCGACAACGCCGGTCGCCACACGGTCGCAACGAACGATGCCGCCAAAAATATTGATCAGCACGGCTTTGACGTTCGGGTCTTTCAAAATAATGCGGAATCCGGCTTCAACCGTTTGCGCGTTCGCTCCGCCGCCGACATCGAGAAAGTTCGCAGGCATGCCGCCAGCGAGCTTGATAATATCCATCGTACCCATTGCAAGTCCAGCGCCGTTGACCATGCAACCGACGTTGCCATCGAGCTTAATGTAGTTGAGATTCGATTTGGATGCTTCGACTTCGAGCGGGTCTTCCTCGTCAAGGTCGCGCATTTCGACAATCTCAGGATGACGATAGAGGGCGTTATCATCAAAATTCATTTTCGCATCGAGCGCGATCACATCTCCCTCTTGCGTTATGACAAGCGGATTGATTTCGGCAAGCGATGCGTCGGTTGCTTCATAAGCCTTATAGAGCGACATCATAAATTTAACGCCATTCTTGAACGCATCCCCCGTTAATCCCAGACCGAAACAAAGTTTCTGCGCTTGGAATCGCTGAAGCCCTAATCCCGGATGGACGTATTCTTTTAAAATTTTCTCCGGGGTTTCCGCGGCAACTTTTTCGATCTCCACCCCGCCTTCCGTCGAAGCCATGATGGCATTTTGAGAGCAACCGCGATCCAACGTTATGCCGACGTATAATTCTTTTGCAATATTCATGCCCTGCTCAATCAAAAGCCGCTTCACGATTTTTCCTTCGGGTCCCGTTTGGTGAGTGACGAGACGCATGCCAAGGATTTCCGATGAACGCTCGCGGACTTCATCAATGTTGCGCGCAAGCTTCACTCCACCACCTTTTCCCCGACCACCCGCATGGATCTGCGCTTTCACCACCCACACACTGCCGCCGATAGCTTCCGCCGCGCGGACTGCTTCATCAACGCTGAACGCAACTTTCCCGATAGGGACGGGGACATTATACTTTCTCAAAATTTCTTTGCCTTGGTACTCGTGAATCTTCATGACATCTCCATTGATAAATAAATAGACCAGTTACTTTTAAACTCTCAACCAAGCATTACCACCGCCATCATTTGGTGTATCACTCGATCGTAAAATTTCAACGGCATTTGTATACTGAGGGATAGGAACAAATACTTTCGCAGGTCCCTGACTGTAATGTCGAAAAAACCCGTCTCTAATGATAGCTTCCAGATCGTGCGTTACAAGAAACGATTTGACCATTTCAGCCTCACTTACAGAATCGGATTGATAAACATTCACGCAATCAGAAAATACTTCGAGACCTTTGTGCTCCGGACATAATAAACATTTGCCGGATAACGAGCAACACTGCTCGCACACTGCCTTACGACAGATGACGCATACACCATCGGCTTCATTTGTTGGATCCGTTTCGCAGGCGATAATTGGGGCATGTTCAAAGAACACACCGCAGTGAGGGCAAAAATCGCTATCTGAAGTAACCTCTCCGCCACAATTGCCGCAATGATCCATGTCGTCCATACAATACCCTGATGTGAATTATTTACCGCTGAATTCGCAAAGAACGCTTTAGTAGGGGCATATAGCAATATGCCCCTACTTTAAATTTTTATTTTATTCGTGTTCTTCGTGGAAAAGATTTTATTTTTCTTTGCGTCCTTAGCGGTTAAAAATATTTTTTACTTCACCTTCTCCGCGATAGATTTCGCCTGCATAAACAGAAGCAAGTAATCGCTTCCGCCGGCTTTGGAATCCGTGCCGGACATGTTAAATCCGCCGAACGGATGCACGCCCACCAACGCTCCCGTAATTTTTCTGTTCACATAAAAATTGCCGACGTGAAATACCTTTTTCGCCTTCTCGATCTTCTTCCTGTTCTTCGTCCACACGCCGCCGGTAAGCCCGAATTCCGTGTTGTTGGCTATTTCCAATGCATGGTCATAGTCTTTGGCTTTTATAATTGCAAGAACGGGACCGAAGATTTCTTCCTGGGCGATGGTGGCTTTCGGATCAACATCGGCAATAACCGTAGGCCGGATAAAATATCCATTGCCGGATTCTTTCGCGCCGCCGGTGATAAGCCTGCCACCCTCTTTCGTTCCCCTCTCAATATAAGCGAGAATCTTTTCTTGCGCACCTTTATTTACAACGGGACCCATATAATTTGAACCGTCATCCGCCGAGCCAACTTTAAGCTTTTCAGTTTTTTGGCGTAACAACTCAACGAATTTATCATACACTTTCTCCACCACAATCGCTCTTGAAGCGGCAGAGCATTTTTGCCCCTGAAACCCAAACGCCGAAGCAACGGTGGCTTGAGCCGCCGCTTCCAAATCCGTTTGATCGTCAATAACGATGGAGTCTTTTCCGCCCATTTCTGCAACGACGCGCTTCAGCCATTGTTGCCCCGGCTGGACTCTCGCCGCAAGCTCGTTGATGTGGATGCCGACTTCCTTCGATCCTGTGAACGAAACAAATCTCGTTTTCGGATGCGCTACCATCGTATCACCAACGGCTCCGCCGGAGCCGCTCACGAAATTGATGACACCTGCAGGCAATCCGACTTCACCCAATGGGATGTAGTGCAACTCATTTTTCTCCTGCGGATGTTTTGCCACAGGCTGGGGACCAGCGAACCTGAGCATTTCGCGCGCGTAGAACTCCAGAAAATCAATTGCCTCGGCAGTATCGGCGTCCGCTTCGGGCCACGTCTTGCCGACTTCGTAAATCATCACTGCGCTGAACTCATGTTTGCGCTTACGCATGATCTTTGCGGCTTTGAAGAGATAGTCAGCTCGCTTCTTTGCATCCACCCATCGCCATTCTTCAAACTTTGCGGCGGCAGTTTCGATAGCCTTCTTCGCTAATTGCTCATCGGCTTTCTGGAAAATACCAACCACCTCGCTCGGTCTCGATGGATTGTATGAATATAACTTGTTCGATGTAGTTATTTCCTCCCCGCCAATGACAAGCGGGTATTCCTTGCCAAGCTGTGATTTAATTTTCGCAAGCGCTTGCTCCATCGCCTTGCGGTTTGCCGGCTTGGAAAAATCCGTTAACGGTTCATTTTTGAATTTAGAGATAGGCATAACGTATGTTCCTTAGTATAGA
>JACQBK010000027.1 GCA_016194505.1 Ignavibacteriales bacterium
GGCGAATTTGTTTATCCTTACCGCCATGATTCACATGTTCAGCGTGTATTTTGAAAAAGCATATCGCAAGCCTCGTGAAATCACATGGGTTACGGGTATGCTCATGTTTTTCCTCGCTCTTGGGTTCGGGTTTAGCGGCTATCTTCTTCCGTGGAACGAGCTTGCCTTCTTTGCCACGAAAGTCGGAACGGATATTGCCGGGGTTGTGCCCGTTATCGGCAAGCCGTTGATGATTTTTTTGCGCGGCGGAGAAGAGGTTACGGGAGCAACGCTTTCACGGTTCTTTGGTTTTCACATCGCTGTGTTGCCGGGAATTTTTACCGTGCTTCTGGGCATTCATTTGATTCTTGTCCAGCGCCAAGGAATGAGCGAGCCTCATGAGTTTGAATCCACGCCAGAGTCGGAGCAAAAAACAATGCCGTTCTTTCCGAATTTTCTCCTGCGTGATCTGCTCCTGTGGCTTCTCGTTCTCAACCTTCTTGCCATCTTAGCGGTGTTCTTCCCATGGGAGCTCGGAAAGAAAGCGGATCTCTTCGGTTCGGCCCCCGCCGGTATAAAACCAGAATGGTATTTTCTCTACATGTTTCAAACGCTCAAATATCTTCCGGCGAAACTCTTGTTCATTGATGGCGAGGTGTTCGGCATATTGATGTTTGGCATTGCAGGGCTTTTATGGACGATAGTTCCTTTCTGGGATAAGAAGAGCGCGCGTGGGGAGAAAAACAGATTTGTCAATTACCTTGGTCTATTTGCTATCATTTATATTATGGTTTTTACAATCATAGGGTGGTTTGCATGAAGAAGCGCCTTTCCATAGTGATCGTTTTCCTCTTTTCATTGAGTTACGCTTTTGCAAGTGGTGATCCCCAAAAGGACCAATGCTTTACTTGCCATCAAACCATAGGGGATAAACCGTCCGAATTGTTCAAACGTGACGTCCATTTCCAAAAAGGCATTTCATGCGCAGCGTGCCATGGTGGCGATTCGAAAGCTGAAGACATGGAAAAAGGAATGGATAAAGCGGCAGGATTTAAAGGAGTGCCCAAGGGAGACGCTATTTCAGAAGCGTGCGCCAGTTGCCATTCCAACCAAGAGAAAATGAAGCAGTTTCACTCATCGTTGCCGACGAATCAATGGGAGTTCCTTAAGACAAGCGCACACGGAAAGCTTTCACTCACCGGCAAAGAGCATATTGCGCAATGTACAACCTGTCATAACGCGCATGGGATTGTTCATGTAAAGGACCCTGCTTCCCCTGTCTTTCCGTTAAATGCGGTTAAGACATGCACCAAATGCCACGCAGATGCTTCATTCATGCGATCGTATAATCCTTCAATGTCGATTGACCAACTCGATAAATATCGAACGAGCGTCCATGGTCAAAGGAATGCGAAAGGTGATAGCAAAACAGCCGAATGCGCAAGCTGCCATGGTAGCCACGATATTCGTCCTGCCAAAGACGTTAAATCGAAAGTGTATGCGACAAACATTCCTTCAACGTGCGGGACGTGTCATAGCAATGCAGCGTACATGAAGGAATATAAAATTCCGACGGACCAATTTGAGAAATTTTCAAAAAGCGTCCATGGCAAGGCGTTGTTACAGAAGCATGACCTCGCCGCGCCGGCGTG
This sequence comes from Ignavibacteriales bacterium, assembly GCA_016194505.1. GTDB lineage: Bacteria > Bacteroidota > Ignavibacteria > UBA10030 > UBA10030 > JACQBK01. The sequence continues at coordinate 1,632 of JACQBK010000027.1, forward strand.
CAACAGTTGCCACGGTAACCATGGAGCCACGCCTCCGGGAATTACGTCGGTTTCGAAAGTGTGCGGAACGTGTCATGCGCTCAACGCCGATTTGTTTTCCTCCAGCCCGCATAAAAAGGCGTTTGACGAGAGAAAACTTCCTGAATGTGAAACCTGTCATGGGAATCACGAAATCATCGCGGCAACGGAAAAACTGCTTGGTGTCAGCAAGGATGCCGTCTGCAGTCGTTGTCACAGCGAGTCTCAAAATCCGAAGGGATATGTTGTTGCCAAGTCTATGAGACAGCTGATAGATAGTTTAGAAGTTACTAATGAAAAGGCAGCCAAGCTGGTGGAAGAGGCTGAACAAAAAGGAATGGAAGTAGCTGATGTAAAATTCAAGCTCCGCGACGCGCATCAAGCGAGGTTGCAATCCCGGACAATGGTGCATTCATTCGATCAGGATAAATTCAGCGAAGTGGTCGGCAAGGGGTTGGGAGTAACGTCCTTCGTTGATCAAGAAGCAAAAGCCGCTTTGGATGAATATATCTTTCGGAGGGTTGGGTTGGGGGTTTCAACGCTCATTATTACTATTCTGGCACTATCTTTGTATCTGTATATTAAACGCATAGAGCGAAACCAGCAAAAGAGAGAAAAAAACTCTCTTTAAAAATGAACAACTCATTAGGAGAAATACTATGAAAATAAACAGCCTCGCTGTAGTTTTATTGATAGGGATCGTGGTAGCGTCATTTTCCGCCTCAGCGCAAAATAAATACATCGGCGTGAAAATGTGCTCCATGTGCCATAAGTCAGAAAAACAAGGAAAGCAGTTCGACATTTGGCAAAAAAGCAAACACGCCGGAGCCTACAAAACCCTTACGACTGCAAAAGCGAATGAGATCGCGAAATCAAAAGGGATTTCGAAGCCGGCAGCCGAAGCGTCAGAATGCTTAGAATGCCATGCTAAAGCTCGTGATGTCAAAGAAGCAAGCTATGATGTGAAAGATGGCGTACAATGTGAAACGTGCCATGGCGCAGGGTCTGCTTACAAAACCCTGTCCGTTATGAAGGACAAAGCAAAAGCTGTTGCGGCAGGCATGACAGATTTCAAAGATACAGCTACAATAGAGAAATTCTGCAAAACCTGTCATAATGAGAGAAGCCCGAACTTTAAGGAATTTAAGTTTGAGGAAATGTGGGGCAAGATTAAGCACTCCGTTCCGAAGGGTTAAGCGTTTTTTTTATAAATTTTTAATCGGCATCGTACCGGTAAGTACGATGCCGATTTTTTAAAAAACAACCAATTTGTGCTAAAAACGCCAGTTTTATATTAAAAGTAGAAGAATTGGCGAATATTTAGCTTGAATCATTCCGCTATAATTGTTACAATTGCTGTAAAATCTTTCCAAGTTATGCGAATCCGGTGTGCAAAAGTTTCCAGCCTTTAGGAATAAAAAGGGGAATATGCCTAAAGAATTGTGTAAAAAATCCATTTCTGACCGTAAAATCCCAAATTGGTTGTGGCACAACACTTGCGCCTATTGCCGCATATACTCACTTTTTCTCGATACGCCAATGAGAACTCTCTATTCGATTATCGCCCTTCTTCTTCTTTTTTCAGCTACAACAGTAGCTCAAAGGTTCCAAGCGCGGTTGGTCTCTTCTGCTTATGCATGGGAGCGCCAAGACAGCGTTGGAACATCTTCACAGCATCTTTTCGGCTATCAGACTGTCCAGCTCTCGCTTGCCGGGGAAAATCTTTCATGCTACACATACGTGCAAGGGTTCAATGATTTCACGGGACCCGTCAAAAACGATCCCTTGGTTCGGCTCTATAATTTTTATTTCAAATGGAGCAACATTGCCAATATCGGAGAAGTCACCCTTGGAAGAGAAGCGATTTTTGCGGGGGTTGGCACCGGAACAATTGACGGTGGAACTATCGGCGCGAAGTTTTTCGATTCCCGATTAAGAGTATTAGGATACTACGGATTGCTTCCCGCTCCGCGTATGAAAGCCGAACTCATCGGTGACCGAAAAAATAATTTTATGACTGGCGGACAGATCGTCGGTTCTCCGGTGGAATTTGCACAGGTATCTCTCAGCTACACCAAAAAGCATATCAAACCGGACGCATATTTAGCGATTCGCCGCGATTCGCTTTTCAATCCTTATACGATCGAGATAAAACCGACAGCGGAGGCGGAAGAATATCTCAGCGGAGATGTCAATGTTGAATATGCTGAAAGAGTCTCTGGTTACGCCCGCTACGACTATGATATGCTCCTCGAGAAAATGTCGAGGCTACAACTTTTTACTCGTGTGAAGGTTCTGGAGCCGCTCAGCATTACGGGGGAGTATATTCAGCGCGAGCCGAGGCTTTTCTATAATTCCATTTTCTCCGTCTTTACTTATAACACGCTTAAAGAATATGAAGCCGGTGCAGAATATTCCTTGCCGTGGAATGTGCAGGTATTTGGGAAATATGGCTCCGTTTCCTATGGCGATGGCGAGACGTCACAACGTATCACTGTCGGAGCCAACAGCAAGCACGCCTCATTAAGCCTATCAAGAAATGTTGGCTACGCAGGGGAGTTAAGTGCCGCTTCTGTCACTGTGGGATATCCATTCTGCGATAATAAGCTCACTCCGACATTTATGTTGAGCTATGCTCGTTACAAGCTGAGTGAGAATGCATCATTGGATAATGCGTTGAGCATGGCGTTAGGCGCGGTGTATCGTCCGATCCAGGTGCTGTCATTCGATACGCAGCTTCAATGGGTGCAGAATAAAATTTATAGTAAAGATATGCGACTGTTTGTTCGAGCAAGCTATTTCTTCAGTCATCAACTTGGAATCTTCTGAGATTACCATGCTAACCACACCATCATCGTTTCGCGTAACAATGAAGCAAGTGTACGTTTTCTCAGCGCTTGCAACTGTTCTCATTCTTGGCTTTACAGTGTTGACGAGTTCCCACGAAGTAATTGGGGACAAAGAAGTCAAACAAAAATCAATTAAGTTCTCCCACCCATTTCATGTCAAAGATGCGGGCGTTGCTTGTGCTGATTGCCACGATAAGGCTGCGACGAGTAAGCTCTCTTCGGATAACTTGATCAGCAAGCACGAAAACTGCCAAAGCTGCCACGAAGAACAACTCAAGGCAAATTGCACGTATTGCCATACAAGCAGTGATCAAACGACCTACAAGGCTTCTCAACTCAAGCGCGAGCTTGTGTTCTCGCATGAATCGCATATCAAAGACCAGAATATTCAATGCGAGACGTGCCACAAAGATATGAACCCTGCTGATGGCTCTATCAGCATGCCCACCATGGCAACGTGCAACACGTGCCATAATGATGTCAAAGCTACCAACGCTTGCGAGACTTGCCACACAGACCTTTCTGCACTTCGTCCAAAAGAACACAACCGAACGGATTTTGTTCGCGAGCATAAACGGCTTGCACGCTTATCCGATGCAACGTGCGCTTCGTGCCATACGCAGGAATCCTGCATCGATTGCCATAATGGCTCAGACCTGCAAAAAGTGGATGTTCCCGGAAAAGATTTGGTTTCTGCGCGCGCGCCCCGGTTGACTGCGAATGATAGGGGGCAAGGTCAGAGACTTACAAAAGTGCACGACCTTAATTTCCGCTTTACGCATGGAATTGCAGCCGCGGGTAAAACAGCGGATTGCCAGACGTGCCACAACCAGCAGACATTCTGCGGAACGTGCCATGCCGCGGGTGGCAATGTCAATCAAATCAAGTTTAAGCCCACAACGCATTCAGAAGCGGGTTTTGTCATGCTTGGTGTTGGGAGCGGCGGAGGAAAGCACGCCGGTCTTGCTCGCCGTAATATAGAAAGCTGTGCTTCGTGCCATGATGCTCAGGGCGCCGATCCAACATGCACCACGTGCCACATGGACCCGGATGGCATCAAAGGTAACGATCCGAAGTCGCATGCAAGAGGATTTATGGTAGGCACAAAAGGCGAATGGCACAGCGATCCGGGTTCAACGTGTTTTACGTGCCATACGGACCCCAATGCCCGTGTTGATGGAATTAAGGGTCAAGGTTTCTGCGGCTATTGCCACAAGTAGACGGAATACGAATATGAAGAATACTCTTATTGCTTATAGCATAACAGCGCTCACAGCGTTAGCTTTTCTTGCAGGATGCAGCGACCTCAAAGATACGCTCCCCAATCCGTCTTCCGGTGCCTTAAGTGTTCATCCGGATGGATGGGTAACGGCAAGCTCTGCAAACTTCCATGGAAAAGCTATTAAGGATCAAGATTGGGATATGAGGGGATGCCAGGCTTGTCATGGAAAAAAGTACGAGGGGGGATACGTACAGGTGTCGTGCAGAACATGCCACAAAGAGCCGGCGGGACCGGAAAATTGCATTACGTGCCATGGTGGGGTGGCTAATGCAGCGCCGCCACGCGATCTGAACGACAGAACAGACAAAGCAGTTAAAACAGTTGGTGCCCATCAAATTCACCTACTGGGTAGCACGCTTGCCGGACCGATTCTTTGTAGTGAATGCCACAAGGTTCCGTCAACAGTATATGATCCGGGGCATGTTGACTCGCAGGGTCCTGCAGAAGTTGCTTTCAATAATGATTTGACGAATACGAAAACCACCGGTGTTACTCCTGCACCAAGCTACAATGCAAGTAATGCAACGTGTGGAAGCACATATTGCCACGGTGCCTTCAAGAATGGCAACACGACGTTTGCACCAATTTGGAACGACCCAAGTGGGACTCAGATGGCTTGTGGAACTTGCCACGGTGATGTGACGAAAACGACGTTGGCGGAAAAGGCATTGCCGAAAACTACAGCGCAAGGCGGAACTCACCCGGTGTATCCAAGTAATTTAACGTGCGCAACGTGTCACGGCGATGTTGTTGACGCGACCAATAAAATTATCAATCCCGCAAAGCATATCAACGGCAAATTGAATCTGCTTGGTGCAGAACAGTCATTTTAGATATTCAGAGGGAATTTACATTAAGAGGAGATATAAGCAATGAACAACCGAATCACGTTTTATATAATTGCCGTCATTGTTTTTATTACCATAGTTACTATGGTTGGTTGCAAAGGGGCGGAGGGACCTCAAGGTCCTCCAGGCGAGACGACGCTGGTGAATCTTGAAGGCTTTGCCCCCGGCATAAAATGCGGCACGTGTCATATCCCGGATGCGGATACAACGTATTATCTTTTAGCGCGCTCATATCAATGGAGTCAATCCAAGCACGCGAACGGTGGAGACCTCGAGCGCAATAGCAGCGGTTGCGCAGGATGCCATACATCAGAAGGTTTTGTTCAGCGTATGAAGAATCTTGCGGGTGGTTCAATTTCACAGATCGTATCTGATCAAGCGCAACCAAGCCCGCCGGGCTGTTTTGCGTGTCACTCACCTCACTTACGGGCGAATTTTTCGTTACGCGATACTACCCCTGTTACCATTAAATCGTTTGTTGCCGGTGTTCCGGACGCTGTATTTGATTATGGAAGGGGAAATCTCTGCGTAAAGTGCCATCAAACGCGGACGACTTCCACTTTGTCTCCGCTCCCGGACCCGACAAAAACGGCGGCTACTGATACAATCACCATCACATCGTCACGGTGGTATCCGCACTATGGAGTGCAAGGGCAAATGCTGATGGGAACAGGTGGTTTTCAATTTGCAGGTTATACCTATACGGGTAACTCCTATCACACGACCGCGACAGCTATCAAACAGAAGGGTTGTCCAATTTGCCACATGGCTCAAGGAGTATATCCGCCGAACTTAGGGACTGGAAAAGGTGGTGGCCATACCATGAACATTCGCTACACATGGGAAGGAACTCCCGGCTCCGTTGTTGCAGGATGCAAAACTGCTGGTTGCCACCCCTCGACAATAACAACGCCTGATATTGTAGGGGCCTCGACCGGTGGGGTACCCGTACAAACACTCGTAGTTGCCTATCTTGATACCCTCACTCAGTTGATGACTGATGCCTCGGGAGTTCTTACTGGGGGTAAGTATAAACGAAACTGGATTGTCGTAGGTGCCGATGGTGCTGTTACGGTGAATGCAAGCGCTTCAAAGCCGTTGAAAATTGCACCCGCTTCTCGCGCTGGTGCATTGTGGAACTACCTTTTCGTTGAGCATGACTTGAGTGAGGGAGTCCACAACACAAAATTTGCAGTAGAACTTTTGAAATCATCCATCGTTGAGTTGCGCAAATAGCGCAACTCAAAAAACCAAAGGTGGACTTACAGTCCACCTTTGGTTTTATTAGGGGTGTCCCATCGTAGGGACTTATTCAAATAACTATTAAAGTAAGAAACAATCATCATCTGGGTAGCATTTGCGGCATCGGTTGTATCAACGTATGCGTATTTCCAAACGGCAACGAAGAAAAAATCTGCTATCAAACTCGCGCGTAATAGCTTTATTATTATGATTGCGGGAGTGTTAGCAGTTTCCGCATTACTGTTGCTCTATATCCTTCGCCATCAATTTGAGTATGCGTACGTGTACGGGTATAGCTCACGGGCGTTGCCCCTACATTTGCTCCTAACGACATTTTGGGCTGGTCAGGAAGGAAGTTTCCTGCTGTGGGCATTGTGGGGAGCGATTATGGGCATCTTGTTAATGTCGTACACGCGAAAAAAACATATCGAGCTTGAAACAATGACGGTCTATGCGGTGGTGCAGTCGTTTTTACTGCTCCTGTTAATTGTGAAATCTCCGTTCCAGTACGTTTGGGACGCGCATCCGGGTCAGTTTGCCGCGGGTGTCGCACCCGTTGATGGACGCGGACTCAATCCGCTTCTTCAAAACGTCTGGATGGTGGCGCATCCTCCGATTTTATTTATAGGTTTTGCGGCAATGGCTGTTCCGTTTGTATTTGCCATTGCGGCGCTCTGGCGGAAGAACTACACTGATTGGATTGCCAATGCATTTCCCTGGGTGCTCTTCAGCACCATCGCGCTTGGAGCCGGCATTATGCTTGGCGGCTATTGGGCATACGGCGTTCTCGGTTGGGGCGGATGGTGGGGATGGGATCCGGTGGAAAACTCCTCGTTAATTCCATGGATTATCGGCGTTGTCTTGATCCATACGATGCTTGTGCAGAAGAAGACGGGTAATCTCGTCCGCTCGAATTTTTTCCTCGGAGTTCTTTCATATATCTTGGTTGTTTACAGCACGTTCCTTACCCGCAGCGGGATACTGGGCGAGTCTTCCGTCCACTCATTTGTTGATCCCGGCGCTCTTGCGTACACGCTTCTCGTCGTATGGATTGTCGGTGCAATTGTATTCGGCTTCGGCATGATTGTTAAGCGATGGAAGGAATTGAAGGGGTTAGCGCAACCCTCTCTGTTCTTTACGAGAGAATCATTTCTTGGCATCAGCTCTGCCGTTATGGGTGCGAGTGCGCTTATTATTTTATTCGGCACAAGTTGGCCTATTCTTTCGCATTCTTCCGTTGAGCCTGCATTTTATGATAAGATGAATCTCCCCATTGCGATCATCCTTGCGCTGCTGCTTGGAGCAAGCTTATTGTTGAAGTGGAAAGAAGAATCGTTACGCGATCTTCTGAAGAATTCCCTCGTCTCTCTGAGCGTTTCAATTGTTGTGCTCGTGTTGCTAATAATGGCTGGGCTTACCAATATAACGTTGGGACTATTTGCTTTTGCATCGCTGTTCGCCCTTGTTGTCAATGCGATCAGGTTCTATCGCCTTGGGAAGGAAAATTTGCAATGGACGGGCGGAACGCTCGCTCACATCGGGTTAGCGTTGTTGTTTCTTGGCATCATTGGCTCCGGGCGTTATGGGCAAAAGGTGACAACCTCGCTTACGCTCAATGAGCCGAGAGAGCTATTAGGCTATAAGCTGACCTATACAGGCTCTCAACCTGCCGAAGACGGTAAATGGAAATTTAATGTGAGGGTGGAAAGAAACGGGTCGCAATTTTTGCTTGAGCCTGTCATGTTCCAAAACACCTATAACAATAGTGTGATGAGAAATCCGGATTACGCGAGTTTTCTCACAAGGGATTTTTACATCGAGCCGGTTTCCCTGGAAGAATCTCAATCGCAGGAGGTAAGCAGCGGTACCACGTTCCAGTTGAAGAAAGGTGAGCCGCAGACGATTGGCGATATGAAGGTAACGTTCCTGCAGTTCGATATGAACCATGATGGAATGGATAAAATGGCAAGCGGCGGCGGGTTCGGGATTGGCGCTGTATTGGAAGTGAAACGAGGAGATGCCGTTGAACGCGTTGTTCCCGTCACTATTTATAAGGAAGGTCAAAAGCCGAATATAAAAACCGCCCAAACAAAGGATGGTCAACTTGGTTTTCAGATGTTGAATATGAATATTGATGCTGAGAAAAAATCTTCGGCTATTGAATTAAATGTTACCGGATTGACGGGACAAGCGACACAAGCACCGCCCAAAACGGAAGTCTTAGTAATCGAAGCAAGCGTGAAGCCCTTCATAAGCTTGATATGGGTTGCAGCCATTTTGATGACGGGCGGCCTTTTTATTTCCTTAACGAATAACCACCATAAGCAAAAGAACGGACTGCATATTACGTCGCTCAAAAAACCTGTTACGGTTAGAACCCAGCAAGTAGAAGAGCAGGCAGAAGAACAAGCTGTTTAATCTTGCGGTTGGACCTTCAGAAGGCTAACAACCTCGCTCAAAGGAGCGAACCATGAAAGCGCCCAAAACAATTCTCGTCCCGACAGATCTCTCGGCGTATTCACTCTCGGCATTGCAGTATGCAGTAGAAATTGCAAAGTTATTTGAGGCGAAGATCACTGTTCTCCATGTGTGTGAGAACAAGAGGCCGTCAACAAAAAAAAGCGGTGGTATTCAAAAGAAAGATTCGCGAAGCAAGGAAGTGAAAAACATCCGCGAGCAGCTTTCCCGACTGTTGGTAAATTATAACGTTGTAGCACAAAGTTTACAAATTTTCATTAAACACGGGTCGCCCGTACGCGAGATTATTCACACTTCCCGCGATCTTCCCGCCGATCTTATTGTTATGTCAACACACGGTAGGACAGGCTTGCACCATGTGCTGATGGGAAGCGTTGCGGAAAAGGTTGTGCGCTATTCTACATGCCCGGTCTTGACGATTAAGCCGGAAGAGTTTCGCGAGCTGATTGATATTACGGAAGAGGATATAGCCGATTCTCTCCATACGGCGATTTGAAAATAAGGTATAGCTCTTTACAAAGACCGTCGCTTGTTAAGGACGGTCTTTTTTTTGGTTATCCGAGCTTTGTGGCGCAGGTTCTTCGGGAAGGGCGTAGAGTTTAAGGCCGCGTAGTTGCTCGTTGAAGATTTCTTCCTGTAACAACGGAAGTCTCTTGAGGACTTCGGACATGCGGGTTACGTTTTGCTCGACTTCTTTGAGAAACATCCGCATTTCTTCCGAAGATAATTCAGTTGAGGAAGCCATCCTTGCAGAGGCAAGCCGAACTATTGCCATTGGGTTATTCAATTCATGATGAACGGTTCGGATAATGGTGGTAATCGCATCTAACCGTTGTGTTGTGATCTCGCGTTGGACTGCTTCCCGCTGGTATTGTTTTTTCTCAAGTCCGGTAATAATCATTTTTTCAAGTATCAATGGATTTGCCAGCTCTTCTTTCGCGAGGAAATCATCCGCGCCGAGTTTAAAAATATCGTGGACTACCCTATAATCTTGGCTTGCGGAAATGCACACAACGACGGAGTTGTTATCTCTTAAGCGGAGGGTTTTAAGGAACTCTGCTCCGTTCATGCCGGGGAGATAATAGTCCAATAAAATAATATCGAAGGGTCCTGAAAGTTCAATCATTTTAATCGCATCTTCGGCTGAAGTTACGGTGTTGATGCGATAGTTGTATTCCACCGACTTTTTCAGCGCATACCGGAACGACTGCGAGATGCTTGGTTCATCCTCTATTATCAGAACTGAACGAGTTGTCATGGAATACCTTTTTTCTCAATGATATTCTTAAGTAAGCTACCTTTTTTAAGAAACTCAATAGTTGGTTCCAAAAATTTTAGAAGCTCCATTTCCAGCCTTAAGAATACCCTTTCTAGCATTCTCAAATATGCGAAACCCCTGTTTTTTTCCTCGATAAAATGCACACAAAGCACCGACCCATACAACCTTCCAACGGCACGGTTTTTGACCTCTTTATGTACCACATATAGCTCATCAACGACTGAGGGTTTTTTTATGATATTCCCGACATATCAAAACGGCAGAGCACTTAAATATGTGTATAGCGTTGTAGGGAAATGTGATGGCTGCCAGCTTTGCGAATTTTTAGCTTTTAACAACTTTGGCAGGGTAGCTGGCACAAATCAGTATGAAGTGTACAAACAGCCCGAAGGATGGGAAGAATTAGAGCAATGCCAGGAAGCGCTTGAGCGTTGCCCGTTCCGGGGAATCAGCAGGGAAGAAGAAGTGGCCTGGTAGCACCAAGCGAGACAACGATATGAACATCGGTATTCTTAAAGAAGATGTTTCAGTGGAGCGCCGCGTAGCGCTTTCACCCTCGGGGGTCGAAGTATTAACCACTGCGGGACATCAAGTATTCGTCTTGCATCAAAGCGCTTCTCTAACGTTGATGACCGATGAGGAATATAGCGCTGCGGGAGCGGTGGTAAGCTACAATCTCGAAGAAATTATTAAGCGTTCCGACGTTGTCTTAAAGATCTCCCCCCCTACTCAGGAAGAACTTGTGCTTCTCAACGAAGGACAGGTGTGGTTTTCTTTCCTACACCTTGCCACCTCTCAGCGCAAGATACTTGAAGCATTGCTTGAGAAGAAAGTTACTGCAGTGGGATATGAGCTTATTGAAAACGAAAGAAATAATCTTGCCGTATTGCAAGTCATGAGTGAGATCGCAGGACAGCTTTCAATTCATATCGCAGCGCATTACTTGCAAGGGAAAAAAGGAGGGAGGGGTGTTTTATTGGGAAGCATTCCTCGCGTGCCTTCTGCCTCTGTCGTAATTGTTGGCGCTGGTGTCGTCGGGAAAACCGCCGCACGTTTGGCGCTTGATATGGGAGCCGAGGTAACGATTTTGGATAAAGAAGAATCCCGTCTGGATCAACTCCGCTACACCCTGCGCGGCAATCTTACAACCGCGATTGCCAATACTGTGAATCTTACCGAAGCAACCAGTCGTGCTGATGTTGTCATTGGCGCGGTGCTGATTAAAGGAGAAAAAGCTCCGCATATTATCACTGAAGAGATGGTAAAGAAAATGAAGGCGGGGTCTGTTATTGTGGATGTCTCGATAGACCAAGGTGGATGCGTTGAAACAAGCAGACCTACGACGTTGGATGATCCCGTGTTCATCCGGCATGGGGTTCTTCATTATTGTGTTCCGAACATTCCTGCCTCCGTTGCTCGCACAGCAACGATCGGGTTAACGTACGCTCTTTTGCCTTATGTTCTCGATGTCGCAAAATTAGGTCTTGATGAAGCACTCAAGCGTAATAAAGGGCTTGCGCGAGGTCTTTGCACCTTTAATGGTTGGTGCACAAATCCGGTGATTGCTAAGGCATTTGCCTTTGAAACGCGGAGTGTGGAACAAATTTTATCGAATATGATGCAACCTGTAAGGAATTAGAGAGTATGGATTGGCTTTCTCATTATAAAGCAAAAGTTGTTGCGTTGGAAGAGGCGGTTTCTGTTGTTAAACCCGGCGACCGAATTTTTATTAGCGGCAATGCCGCAACTCCTACCTTATTGACTAACGGCCTTGTCCAGCGAAAGAACCGCTTGTTTGAAGTTGAAGTGAACCATGTTCTCTTAATGGGCGAAGACCCGTTGACAAAGCCCGGCATGGAAAAGCATTTTCGGCATAATTCGTTGTTTGTGGGTGCGGCTGATCGAGAGGCGATTAGTGAAGGGAGATCGGATTATGTGCCTGTGCACCTTTCGGAAATCCCGGCGCTCTTCACGGGTCACATCATCCCGCTGGATGTTGCTTTCGTCCACCTCTCGCCGCCAGATGAACATGGCTTTATGAGTTTTGGCGTGGAATGTGCCGCGTCGAAGGCGGCCGCCGAGAGCGCAAAGATCGTGGTGGCGCAAGTGAACGAACAAATGCCGAGGACGCTGGGAGATGTGTTTATCCATATCTCGCGGGCGCATAAAATTGTGGAGTGCTCCGAGCCGCTTAAAACTCTGAAAGAAGAGAGCTCTTCTGATACTGAGCGCATGATCGCATCCCATATTGCCCAGCTTGTGGAGGACGGCTCCACTTTACAGCTTGGCATTGGCGGCATTCCCGATGCAGTCCTTTCTCAGCTTGATGGGAAAAAGGATTTGGGCATTCACACGGAAATGGTTTCGGATGGCGTGGTCAAAGCCATTGAGCGGGGCATTATTACTAACCACAAAAAGACGCTGCATGCGGGAAAAGTAATTGCAACGTTTGTGTTGGGTTCGCAGAATCTTTATTCGTACGTTCACAACAATCCGTTGTTCGAGCTTCATCCCTGCAATTATACCAATAACCCGTTCATCATTTCGCAGAATGAAAAGATGGTTGCGATCAACTCCGCTATCGAGGTGGATATTACGGGTCAGGTGTGCGCGGATTCGATCGGACCGAAAATTTACAGCGGGTTTGGCGGGCAAGTGGATTTTATCCGCGGGGCAGCATATTCGAAAGGAGGAAAGCCGATTATAGCGCTTCCCTCGACGGCAAAGAATGGTACTCTTTCTCGCATCGTTCCCCGTTTGCAGCATGGAGCGGGGGTCGTTACTTCTCGCGCAGACGTTCACTATGTGGTGACCGAATACGGTGTTGCATCGCTTCACGGGAAAAATTTACGTCAGCGTGCCGAAGCATTGCTCAAGATTGCGCATCCGAAATTTCAACCTGAGCTTGAGCAATGCCTTCGAAAATCTGAAAAGAAAGAAGTGCGGTTGGAAATTCCCGTATAACTATAAAGGAGGGTATTGTATGGAACTTTTTTGGGAACCGTTGCGCCAGCGAGTTTGCGCAAAGTGTATTGATGGGGATGGAAAAGGAAATTGCCGCCTCCCGCAAGGCGAAGCGTGCGCGCTCGAAGCATTTTTGCCCGAGCTTGTAACGATTGTCTCGACAGTGAAGGCTGATTCCTATCAAAAGTACGTTGAGGCATTACGCGCTTCGATTTGTACCCAATGCGACCATCAGGTTGACGGGAAGTGCAATAAGCGCGAAACGTTAGAGTGCGCCCTTGACCGCTATTTCCCGGTCGTGCTTGATGTTATCGAGACAGTCAAAGATGAATTACAGAAAGATGGAACCATAGAGACAACAAAAGTGTAAGTAAGAGGTTTTATATGGAATCCAAGCAAGAAATGAAGAAATCCATTAAGGTCTTGCTCCGGGATGTTAACCGTATCAGCACCATTGTTACTTCGGTGCAGAGGGAATTGCTTCAGGTGGAGTCGCTTCTTCAAAACAAATCAAAACTTCCTGAGATGAAAGAAGAACTGAATGAAGCTCATGCCCGCTTGGAAGGAATCCGTGATTTTATTTTGCGGTGTGAACAACGAGCGTTAAAGCCGAAGACTCAGCCCGAAGATATAGATGTGTGGCTCTGAACGTTATTTCCATCAAACGAGCGAACAGTATGAACGATCTCTTTGAATTTCTGGGTAATACGCTGTTTGGCTTCGGTTTGATTGCGCTTTTGGTGTTTGCCGGTATCGGATGGTATTTGCTAACGATGGCAACGAGAGCAGAACAGCTTAAGCGTTCATAAGGAGTTGCAATCACGGTGTGCCGCGAACCCTCCTTTTGGCACGCCTCTCATGTCCGGTAAGATGGTGGTCTTGCCGGACATTTCCTTTTTATAAAAAGAGATCAGCGGATAGGTTGTTCCCAGTACACTGTTTTTGTTACGGCGTTCAGAAACTGGACATGTTTCGGAACGATCTGAAATTTGGCAACCTTCTGAAAATTGTTTTGCGCCATCTCAATCTTCAATCGGATTTTGAAATACATGTTCGCTTCGTCTGCTTTCGCTTTCTGAGCGATATCGCGCGCAACTTGCCATCGGAAGTGAGGATCGAATTTTAAATAGACAGAGGACGTCCGATATCCCTTCCTGATCGAATCCGCGATGGCAACATAAGGGTTAGTAGACAAGTCGCAGACAATCGAAGGAATATTGTAAGGCGCTTCGATCGTGCTAGGGCTAGCGACTTTATAGACTTGATTGTCGGCGTCGTACGAAACCAGCGACGCTTTTAACATCACGCCGAATGTCCGCTGGTCGAGCTTTTTGTCCTTTATGTATTTCGCGATTTTAGCGATGTATTGTTGCAGCGCCTCCACCATGCGTTTATCAAATTCGACGGTTGTTTCAAATTCTGTTTTCTTGCCGATAGAAACAGTATAAGCGTCTGTCTCTGTCTTAAGATATGCCCAAGCATCTTTCATGATGGTGGTTACTTCCGCGGGAGAAAGATTGTCCTCGACCCCTCCCTCCGCCTTTGCTTGTGCAAAGGTTCGAGAGACGGAACATAACAACGTAATACCCAATGCCATCATCGTCGCTTGAATGAGATATCTTGTTTGAGTCCTCATAATGTTTTCCTTAATGATAAAAAAACAAACGTTTCAATTCTTATCCAAAATCTTTAAACGGTCATTGTGAGAGCGAAATTGCTGCACCGATAATTTCCGCTGTTTCGTGAGCGCTTTTCACGCAATCTCCAACCGAAATCCCTCCTTTGAAATTGCTGCAAAAGAACAACCCCGGATGTTCCATTTCAAACTGATTAAGAGCCTTTATCTTGTGGTGATACCCAAGTTCGTATTGGGGAATGGCTTGTTTCCAGCGCGTAACCTTCAAATATACATGTTTTCCCTTAATTTGCATAATATTTTTTAAATCGGTGAGAACCACGTCACAAAGCGTTTCTTCGTCGAGAAGAGCCAAATCCGGCTGACGGGAACCGCCAATAAGTGCCGTAAAAGAAACCATCCCCTGCGGCGCTCTGCCTGAAAATAAGCTTGACGACCACAGGCATCCGAGGATTTTGCGTCTTTCCTTAGTGGGAATGAGGAATCCAAAACCATCAAGGGATTGGTCAATGGCTTTTTGTTCAAACCCCGCATAAACGGACGCAACGGGGGGGTAGTAAATTGAATCAAGCGTTGCCGCCGTGGTGGGTGAATATTGCCGAATCAACTCTGCCGCCGCGTATGCTGGAACTGAAAGTACGACAGTGTTTGCTATAACTTGTTCAGCGGCTCCGTTGCGGGAATATTCTATAAGAAATCGCTTGTCGCTCAACTGGTGACCAGACTGCGAGGTCGTTTGTAGAGAAATAACAGTTGCGTTTGCGATGACCTTGTCGCCAAGACGTGCCGCTATCGCTTGCGGGAGTACTTGCATGCCGCTTCGAAAAGAAAATGACTCCGCCCGATCTTTAGCCTTCTCCGCGCGCGCCTTACGTACTTTTCCCCCTCTTATCATACCTTTGATGAGACCGCCGTATTTTTCTTCGAGTGCGTATAATTTTGGAAATGCCGCATGTACGCTGAGTGCTTCAGGCTTGCCGGCAAACACACCGGCGACAAATGGGTCAATGGCGTACTCAAGGAACTCCTTTCCCAAGCGGCGAGTAACAAACTCCGCGATGCTTTCCTCCCGCTCCGCTTTGCCGATGAACGGTTCTTTCAGTAACCGAAGTTTACCCGAAACTGAAAAAAGATTTGTTTTCAAAAAAGCGATTGGATTTAACGGGAGCGCTTGAAGTTTTCCATCGCGGAGAATATAGCGGTTCGCGCTCGCGGGATTCGCATACATGAATTCATCTTCCAGTGCACAATCAGAGACGAGTTCTTTGAAGAGAGGGGTTGTTTCGAGCGCGTTATTAGGTCCGGTTTCAACGAGAAACCCGTTCTCGCTGACTGATTTCATCGTTCCGCCGACTGCCGCATCCTTTTCCAACACGATGACGTCCACGTTGCGTTTTGTCAGCCAATGCGCAACGCAAAGCCCGGAAATTCCTCCTCCAATGATGACGACTTCACACTGCTTTGTATTCATAGGATAAAAACCGTTCTCAGTGAGTCAGCTTTAATTTAGCTCGGCATTGACACATGTGCGCATCACCGGTATTGCCATTGGATGCTTGTTTTAAAACTTCATCTACTAATGCCTGAATGAACTTCGGGTGGTTGTTAAGAGCCGGCATCATCTCAAATCGTTCCACGCCAAGCTTTGCTGCTTCTTCACGCGTCTCGATATTGATTTCATGAAGAGTCTCTATATGGTCAGTGACAAATGCAATCGGGATGATGAGCATATTCTTCGCGCCCTTCGTTGCCAGCGAATGGATGGTATCATTCAGCGAAGGCGCAAGCCATTTGGAAGGACCTACTTTGCTCTGATAACAGAGAAGGTGAGGGTGCTGCCACTTGCCGCGTTCCATCACTAAGCGCACGGTTGCTTCGATGTGTCTCTGATAGGGGTCGCCTCGTTCGATAATATACAACGGAACTCCATGCGCGCTAAAGACGAGTTGAACGTCTTTCGGGGCGACTCCGGAGAATTTTGCCAATGCTTTGTTGATGTTATCAACGATGGCTTCAATATAGAGCGGATTATTATAAAACTGATGTACTAACTTTTGGGGTTTTATATCGAGCCCGGCGCGAGAGCATTGTCTCTGCCATTCATTGATGCTTGAGCCGGAAGTGGTTATAGAGCAGTGAGGATACAACGGTAACAGGATTACCTCATCAAAGTTGCCCATCTTTATTTGGTTTACGGCGACTTCCGTCAGCGGATGCCAATAGCGCATGGCGACGAAGACTTTTGCATCTATTGTACCATCAAGCGCCTGTTGAAGAGCGTTTGCTTGAGCGTTCGTTAGCTCTAAAATAGGGGATTTGCCCCCGATTTCCGCATAGTGATGTGCTGCCTTGCTCTTTCGTTTTGAGGAGATGTACTGTGCAAGCGGTTTGCGCGCGATGCGTGCAAACGGGAAATCAATAATATCCGGATCCATAAATAAATTAAACAGAAACGGTTCAACGGCTTCCAACGAATCCGGTCCGCCAAGCTGAAATAACACTACCGCAATTTTCTTGGACAATGGCTAAGTTCCTTTTCCCTTTATTTGAGACATCTGAAAAACAGAAATAATTGTCTTTGCGAGGAGCGTAGCGACGAAGCAATCCTCTAAGTCAAAAGGAAAACGAGGTTGCTTCTCCCGACTAAAGTCGGGATCGCAATGACGTGTATTTTTAATTTTTCAGAAGTCACTATGTACTACTTAGGTACTTATTACTCGCTTCTCGCCTACACCCATTCTTTTGGTTGCCGCAAGAGGTCAATCAGCTGCGCTTCGCGAGAACCTTGCTTTGGCTGGATATTATAATCCCACCGAGCTAAAGGAGGGAGGGACATGAGAATTGACTCAACGCGCCCTTTTGTTTCAAGCCCGAAAAGCGTACCCCGGTCGTACACTAAATTAAATTCAGCATACCGTCCGCGGCGAAGAAGCTGCCAATATTGTTCATGTTCTCCCCATTGTTCGGATTTTCGCCGCTCAACGATTGGCACGTATGCATCCAAAAATGAGTTGCCACACGTTTGGACGAAAGCGAAAAGTCGCTCGAAGTCCCCTTTAAGGTAATCAAAAAAAATCCCGCCAATGCCCCGTGCTTCTTTCCGATGCTTGATGAAGAAATACTCATCGCACCATTTTTTAAATTTTGAATAGTATTGCTTATCGTGTTGGTCGCACGCTTGTTTCCAAACGGAGTGAAAATAGCGAGCATCATCCTCAAAAAGATACGAGGGTGTTAAATCTGCGCCGCCCCCAAACCATGCGTCGGAGTTTTCCAACTCAAGATACCGAAAATTTGCATGAACCGTCGGAATCATCGGGCTATCCGGATGAATGACCAACGAAATGCCCGTTGCAAAAAATTGTTGCGGCTCAACATTCAAACGCTGAGCGAGGAGTTCCGTCAGAGTTCCTGAAACGGCAGAAGTATTGACGCCCCCTTTTTCAAACACGGCTCCATTTTGTATAACGCGCGTTCTCCCGCCGCCACCTTCAGGGTGTTGCCAGGCATCTTCTGCAAAGCGCGCCTTGCCATCCAATGATTCGAGCTTGCCGCAAATTACATCCTGCAGCTGTTCGAAATAGAGCTGGGCGCGTTGCTTATGAGTTTGTATTGTTGCTGTTTGCATTTTGGGGTCAAGGTCAGCGGGATATGATTGCAGGCGACGATTTTCATCGTCGCCTGCTTGTCGCATACCTAATTATCGCTTGTTTCTTTTTTGTCTTCTTTCTTTTCGTCTTTATCGTCTTTTAAAGTGGAAAGCAAGTCGTTCCATTCGAACCAGCCTTGCTTGCCACGGATCCATTTTTCCATCCAGTTAAATTCAGAGACCATTTTTACCATTTGGTTTCTTGGATCGGGAATGCCATGCGTTGTGCCGGGGTAAACGAAAAATTCCGTAGGAATACCCATGCTTTTCAACGCCATGTGCAGCTCTTCGCTTTGCGGGCGCGGCACGCGCGGATCGCCGTCAACAACGTGGATAAGCGTTGGTGTTTTTGCTTTTTTGATATATTTGAGCGGGGAAACGTCCCAATAGTGCTCAAAATTGTCGTACGGTTTTCCCTTATAATAATATTCGCGGTTGCGCTGGATATCGCTTTGGGCATACATTGAGGTCCAGTTAACGGCACCCGCACCGGATGAAATTGCCTTAAAGCGGTTGGTGTGCGTCAATATCCAGTTCGACCAGTGTCCGCCCGCGCTCCATCCCATCGCGCCCATTTTATCTTTATCCACAAGTCCTGTGCTGATTAAATGATCAACGCCGGTCATGATGTCTTCATAGCCTTGGCGGAAATAATCGCCCGCAATTTCCATTTTATGCTTTTCTCCATAATTCGTGGAGCCGCGATAGTTGGGCAAGAAACACACATATCCCGATCCCGCATACACGTTAGAATAATTCCCATAGCTCCCGCTGAAATTGAGGAGAGACGCACCCGCAGGTCCGCCGTGAATTTGGACAACAAGCGGATAGCGCTTTCCCTTTTCGTAACCGATAGGCTTCACCAGCACTCCGCCAACTATTTTTCCGTCGCTCGATTTCCAAGAAATTTCTTCCGTTTCGCCCAAAGTAATATTTTCAACTTGCGGATTGGAATTGGTCAACTGCATCCAGTTTGCTTTGTTGCCTAATTTCTCAATCGAAGAAATATAATAAATGTTGGACGGTGTTGTTGGGCTGGAGAAATTAGCAAGAATCGTTTTTGAGTCTTCATCGCGTGAGGCAAATATTACTGCTTGTTGATTGGTAAGTTGTGTAACTTTCCCCGTTTCAACAGAAACTGAGAAAGCCTGAGCAGTAGCTTTCCATCCATTGTTGAAATAAATCGTCTTTC
Organism: Ignavibacteriales bacterium; assembly: GCA_016194505.1. Classification (GTDB taxonomy): domain Bacteria; phylum Bacteroidota; class Ignavibacteria; order UBA10030; family UBA10030; genus JACQBK01. Next base: position 21,069 of record JACQBK010000027.1, read on the forward strand.
CATCATCGGACCAAAAACCTACGGTGATATCGCCATCAAAATTTGAGCCCAGTTTTTTCCACTTGCCGCCGCGGTCGGTAGTTTGACGGACATACACCCGATTATTACGGAAGTAAGTAAAATCATCGTCAGCTGAAAAGGCGATCATCGAGCCATCGGGTGAAAAACTTAGCGTGCTTTCCCCAATATCTTTGTTGTTTGTTAAGCGTTCGATAGTGCCGGTACTCGCTTCCAACAAATACAAATCCATGTAGCTATTGGCTTCGGTCACGGTACGATAGTAACGGTTGCTAGAAATTCCATGGAATCCAATCCATTTTGAGTTATCGGAGATTTTCACATCGCTGACGCTATAGTCCGATGAAGAAGTGTGCCTCGTTTCTTTTTTCGTCTCAAGGTCAATCGACCAGAGATGGACAAGTGGAGAATCCTCGTTGCGGACACGGACATCGAACTTTTTCTCTTTGCGTTGTTTGTTAGCTTTATCTACACTATCCGGAGCAAGAAAATAGATTTTCTTGCTGTCGGGGGAGAACTGCCACCACGTGATCGGAGTTTTGTGCTTGGTAAATTGGACAGGTTTGTCTTTGTCAATTCCCGCAACAGCGATAGTCCAAATTTGGCGTTCGTCTTCTTTGCCCGCCGAAAAGGCAAGCCACTTGCCGTCTTTGCTGAACGCAAACGTTCCAACGCCTTCTTTTGCATCGGAAATTTTGGAAGCCTCGCCGCCATCAGGTCGCATCATGTAAATCTGGTTTTGCGTTGCCTTTGCTTCGGGCGCTTCTCTATTGGAAAGAAACGCAAACAATGATCCGTTAGGAGTCCAGCGTGGAGAAGTTTCGTTCTTATCCTTTGTAAATGTCATTTGCCGAGCGGAAGGCAAGCCCTGACTGGTAGAGACTAAATAAATATCTGTGTAGCTCTTTGCGGCTTTCCAATCGGGGATAGAGTAGGTATAGAGCACCCATTTCCCATCGGAACTGACCGCAGGACTCCCGACATTCCGCATTTCCATAACATCCATGAACGTCATCGGTCGCTTAGTCTGTTGTGCCAGTGAGAGCGAAGAGCTTATCAAAACCACTAAAGCAATCATCAATCCATATTGGTACCAGAGGCTTATGGTTTTCTCGCCTCGTTTACAAGCGGTTGGGAAAGTGTTCATAAGAGCACCTTACTAATTAGTGAAAGAAGTTGTCAGCGAATCGAGGGTTTTCGCAGTTGTTAATGTATGAATGGAATTGAATTAAAGCCATAAAAAAGGTACAAGCTTTTGAAGGTTCAGAAAAAAATCTCCCCCCCCTTTTTTAAGTCCCGAAGGGATCCCTTTGGGAGAGGAGTCCGTCCCGTTCTACGGGACGGGAGGGAGTCAGAAAAAGCTGATACCTCTGACAAGGGCAATCTATCTAACCCTTATGGTATTTTCCGCTCTCTTCTTTTACTGCCTGAATAAGCGCTTTTGCATGTTCGACTGGTATATCGGGCAGAATGCCATGACCGAGATTGAAAATATGTCCTGAGCCTTTGCCGAATTTCTCTAAAATGCGCTTTACACCTGCCCGGATTTTTTCCGGCGGCGCATATAATAGTGTCGGGTCGAGATTGCCTTGCAATGCTACATAACTTCCAACCATCTCGCGGGCTTTGCCAATATCAGTAGTCCAATCCAATCCGACGACATCCGTGCCTGTATCTGCAATTGCTTCGAGCGAGTGCCCGCAATCTTTGCAGAAGACAATCACCGGAGCATTATTTTTCTTAAGAAGTTGAAGCACCTGTTGTATATAACGCAGAGAGAATTCTCGAAATTCCTCTTGCGGGAGAATGCCGCCCCATGTATCGAATATCTGAACCGCTTGAGCACCGGCTTCTATTTGAGCGCTAAGGTACGATGCAACTGCGCGGGCAAGTTTATCCAGCAACGCGTGAGCGTCTTTAGGGTTTGTATAAATCAGTTCCTTGATGTAACGAAAATTTCTCGAGCCTCTACCTTCAACCATATATGTAGCAAGCGTCCATGGCGAGCCGGAAAAGCCTATCAATGGAACGCGCCCGTTCAGTTGCTTGCGGGTGAGCCGTAGAGCATCCATAACAAAACGAAGCTCGCGGTTTGGATCGGGCATTGTAAGCCGGTCAATGTCTGCTCGTGAACGGAGCGGGGCAGGGAAGCGTGGACCACCCTTTCCCTCTTCGACGATAAGTTCCATTCCCATCGCTTCCGGAACGACAAGGATATCGGAAAAAATAATGCACGCATCAACACCGACGATATCAACGGGCTGGATGGAAACTTCCGCGGCAAGTTCCGGAGTCTTGCACAGCGTAAGGAAATCCGTTTTTTCCCTAATGGCGCGATACTCGGGCAAGTATCTACCCGCCTGACGCATCATCCAGACAGGAGTGCGTTCAACATCTTCTCGCTTGCAAGCTCGTAAGAAAAGATCGTTTGTCAATTGATGCCTTTACATAATTCGATTTGTGAAAAATTGCATAGGGGCTTGATTCATCAAGCCCCTACTTTAAGGTTTTGACCGCAAAATCATTCCTTTTTCTCCGCGTGCTCTGCCTGCCTGCCGCAGGCGGGCGAACTCTGCGGTGAATATTCAACCCCCCCGTTTTAAATCGTTATAACTATTTCGATCCAAAATATTCTTCAATCGTTTCAACCAGCGATTCCGCCGTGGCTGCTTTGGCGATAATGCTGACCGAAAGACCTAAGTCCGTTGCGGCTTTTGCCGTAGATGGACCTATCACTGCAATCGCTGTGGTATCCAGGCATTTTGTGCCCATTATTTGAATAAAATTCCGTACGCTGGATGGGCTGAAAAACGTAACAACATCCACTTTTTGAGCCGCAAGGGCGTTGCGAATGGCGTCGAGATCGGTTTGTTTCGGACTGACCGTTTTATAAACCGCCACTTCGTCAATCACTGCGTCTAACGAGCGGAGTGCATTCGGCAGAATATCTTTGCCGATGCTGCTTTTAGGAAAAAGGAAACGTTTCCCCCCGATTTCTTCTTGGCTTAATGCGGAAACTAAATCCTCCGCAGAGTAAATCTCCGGGGTCATTGCTACGGGAATCCCAGCTTCTTCCAAAACTGCTTCCGTTTTTTCTCCCACAGCAAATATCCGCCGGCTTGCTAAGATGTTCTTTGCTTCAGAATGAATTGCGGCAATTCGTTGAAGGAATTTTTCTACAGCATTCTTGCTTGTGAAGAAAACGCCGTCGTAATTTCTTAGATTAATAATCGCGTTGTCGCATTCATCCCATGAATCGGGATCAACAATTTCAATTGTGGGGAATGCAATTACCGTTGCGCCTTGTTGTTCCAGAAGCCGAACAAGCGAAGCGTTTGAATCAGCGGCTCGCGTAACGACAACGGTTTTTCCTTCTAAACTGCTCATTGTGTATTGCGGTTCACGCTTCTGGCTGTTGTTCAGACGAGCTGGTTTGGCGAATCTCATCCAAAATTTCTTTTCCACCGCGGGCAAGGAGTTGCTCTGCCAATTGGATGCCAAGTTTTTCAGAATCCGATTGATTGCCAATGATATGCCCGCGCACCAAACGCTTGCCGTCCAAACTTCCGATGATCGCATCGAGGCGGAATTTTCCGTTTTCAATTCTGCCGTATGTACCGATAGGAACTTGGCATCCGCCTTCAAGATACCGCAGTAATGCCCGCTCGCCGTTGACGCAGAGAGCAGTGGACTCGTGGTGGAGCTTGCGGATAGGTTTTTCGACTCGCCCATCCTTCTCGCGGATTTCTATTCCCAGCGCGCCCTGTCCGACTGCAGGCAGCATAACCTCGTAGGGCAATACCTCCGTAATGCTCTTTTCCCAGCCTAATCGTTTAACACCTGCTTTTGCTAAAAGCATTCCATCCCAATCGGATTGTTCAAGTTTTTGCATGCGGGTGTTAAGATTTCCGCGAATGTCTATTATCTCCACATCCGGGCGTTGATGCAAAAGCTGGCATTTCCGGCGCAGACTTCCCGTTGCTATCGTTGCGCGTTGGGGAAGATCGGAAAATGATTTGTGAGATTTCTTTGGGTGAGCAATAAACACATCGCGGACGTCTTCCCGCTCCGTTATTGCGCCAATCGTAAGACCTTTTGGAATCTGTGTCGGAATATCTTTAAGGCTGTGCACGGCGAGGTCAATTTCGCGATCCAATAACGCCCGTTCGATTTCCTTTGTGAAGAGGCCTTTATCACCGATTTTCGATAAAGGAGAATCGAGGATTTTGTCTCCGAGTGTTTTAATAATGCGGAGCTCAATTTCTAACTGAGGGAAGAGAACGGAGAGTTTCGATTTGATATGATTGCTTTGCCACAGCGCCAGCTCGCTACCGCGCGTTCCGATAATCAGTCTCTCAACTGCCATTCGACCGCTCCTTGCGCGTAGTATCAATACCAAAGAGTTTTCGCACGAGGCTTATCTTTTGCTGTTGCTCAGCTTTCGAATCATCGTGCCCATTGCGCAAATTAACAATAGGGGCGTGGAGAATTTTATTGACAATCCGTTTCGTTACAAGCTCGACAAGCTCGCGGTCTTTCGAATCAAACCGGTTGATGTTTTTCTCCACTTCTTCTTTTCTGATGTGCTCAATCAGTTCATTGAGGGCGGCAATAGTAGGGGTCGCTTGCAGTGAAGAGTTCCATCGCTCCAACTCAGCAACTTCCTCCGCAATAATGCTTTGAATTTTCGGGATTTCCTCTCGTCGCTTTTCGATATTTTCGCTCACCATCACGTTCAAGCTGTCGAGATCGTACAAAAACACATTGTCTACATTCTTTGCGGCTGGGTCAATGTTGCGAGGCACGCCAATGTCAATTAAGAATAACGCGCTCGTATGCCGGTTCTTGATGATTTTTTCAATGTCCGTTCGGTTGAGAACATATTGTTCCGATTGAACAGAAGAAATAATAATATCAATATCCGACAATTTCTCGCTGAACGTATCGAATGGTATCGCATGACCGCCAACCATTTTTGCCAGTGCTTCTGCGCGCTCCGTCGTGCGGTTGGTGATGAACAAATTGCCGATATCTTTGCCCTTGAGATGTTTTGCAGTAAGCTGTGCCGTATCCCCTGCGCCGATAACGAGCGCGCTTTTCTTGCGCAAGTCATCGAAGATGTGTTGAGCAAGCTCCACAGCGGCGTAGCTGACGGAAATGGCTCCTTCGGAAATATGCGTTTCGCTCCTTGAGCGTTTGCCAACGTGGAATGCAGATTGGAACAGCTTGTTCATAAAGAACCCAGCCGTTGTGCTCTGGTTGGCAAGCGAGAAGCCGCTTTTTATTTGGGCGAGGATTTGCACATCGCCCATAATCATCGAATCAATGCCGGCGGCAACTTTGAACAGGTGCTCTACCGCCGCGTGCCCGGCATACGAAAAGAGATGAGCGGGTTGGATGCTTCCATCGACGGATTTTTGTTTCAGGAAAAATTGGGTTAAGGATTCAACGCGCGCATTGGCATCGTACGCGTACAGTTCTGTTCGATTGCATGTAGAAAAGAGCACGCACTCCGTAAAACCCTGGGCTTTCAACAGCGGTAACGCGGCGAGGATTTCCTCGTTGGAATACCACAGCTTTTCCCGCAGTTCAAGCGGAGCCGTGTGATGCGATATGCCGATGCAAACTAAGTTCACGTTATTATTGAAAGATTATCACGCAAAGCCGCAAAGAAAAATTATCTATTAAATATAGTAGCGCTCTTTGTGTCTTATATATTTTTGACCTCACCCTGTCCCTTCTCCTGATTTATCGGGAGAAAGCTAGTGCCAAAGGCATCGAGACTGTGTAAAAAGTAAATCTTTGTAAAAATAAGTGGGACAATTCTCCACAAATCTAGTTGTCCGAGAGTTAAACTCTCGGACAGAAATTTCTTCGACAGTTTAACTGTCGAAGAACAATATGAACCGTTGGTCTTGTCACGATGTACGACAGTATGTCATAAATAGTTGGGATCCTGTTCGGTAATTTCTGTAGCTGCCTCGATTGAGTCTGCTTCGAACGTGATCAATCCGCCTGACCGGTCAGAGAATGGACCCCCTGAATACTTGGCTAACGGTTTATTATTCCAATACCCAATATGTTGTGAAACAACTGATTTGATTCTTTCTGGTTCTGACTTCATGAAATAAAAATAAGCGAATCGCTTTCCCATACATCGGTCCTTTTGAGATGCCTTCTAATTAAATTTATGAAAGCCGCTAAAGAACATGTTAATAACCGTCATCGAAAAAACGGCAATAACAAAACCTGTAACCGAAAGGAGCATAACTTTTCTTCCCTTCAGTTCGCCTGTTTTCTTGGCAAGAATGCCGATCCCATACACGGCCCAAACGATGAATGTCCCAATAAGTTTTGGGTCACTGAGGGAGTAATCTGAAAAGGTTTTTTGCAGCCAAATAAATCCGACAATAATCGCCAACGTTAATAATCCGAACGCCATTGTTACGGCAGTGAAGTTCATCTTCTCCAGCGTTTCCAAGTTGGGGAGTTTCTTGTAAATCACGCCGAAATTACTCGCTTTAATTTGGTGATAGAGCATAAGATAGAGGAACCCATATACAGCGGAAATAGTGATCGCCGCATAACCAAGCAAAGCGCTTGCGACATGGAGTCCGAACCAACTGCTGCGGAGAATCTGTGGAACTTCAAGCAAATCTTTTATAAAGAGGGATGAGCCAAGTTGGAAAAAGAATGCGATATTCAAAATGAAATATCCGGTTTCCTTTGACTTGGAACGACGCTCAATAAAAGCATACGCCACAGCAACAGAAAACGCCAGTACGCTGAGAATTTCAAAAACGGTTGTTACCGGTGGATGGTCAAAGGCGACTGTCCGTGCAAATAAATAGATGAGATGCAAAATTATAATTCCGAGCAACACATTACTCTTAATCTTTTTCGCCCACGCGGTATCGGAGAAAAACGCCTTTGCGTAAACCCAAACGATGGCAAAATAGCATATCGGCAGAAAGATATTGAGGAGATTTATCAGGATAACTGTGTTCCTTTCGACATCGAAATAAGACTCTTTCTTAAAATTTAGACAATTGTCGTACCATAAACAAGTTGCTTCATTTTCGCCATTTTTTATCTCACTTTTGCAAAAATTAGCAGATCGGGAGGGAAGATTTCTTGCCTTTCGGAAAGGTGATAGCTATATTGCACCCGTATTCATTGAAAAAATCTGAAATCCATTTCTTTAAGGAAACCTCATCATGCAACAAATACTCTCCTACATAGATTCCAACAAAGACCGATACCTCAGCGAGTTAAAAGATTTTATCGCCATTCCAAGCGTCAGTTCGCAAGGCCAGCATAATGCCGATATGCAGCGGTGTGCCGAGTGGGTTGCCAACCAAATGAAAACAATCGGTATGCAGAATGCCCAAATCATGCCGACTCCCGGTCACCCCGTTGTGTATAGCGAGTGGCTTGGCGCCCCTGGAAAACCAACCGTGCTGTTTTACGGTCACTACGATGTTCAGCCCGTTGACCCATTGAACTTGTGGACCTCTCCGCCATTTGAAGCAACAATTCGCGGCGATCAGTTATTTGCCCGCGGCTCTGCGGATGACAAAGGGCAAGTCTTCATCCACTTCAAGGCTATTGAAGCATGCATGAAAAATAGCGGCAGCCTTCCCGTCAATATCAAAATGCTCATTGAGGGGGAGGAAGAGGTCGGCAGCGCCAATCTCGATAATTTTGTCGAGGCGCATAAAGAGCTGCTGAAAGCCGATCTCGTTCTCATCTCCGACTCTTCGATGTTCGCCAAAGGCGTGCCATCGGTTTGCTATGGGTTGCGAGGGCTTGCCTATATGGAAGTCGAAGTAACGGGTCCTAACAGCGATTTACATTCCGGCTCGTTCGGCGGCTCCTTGCATAACCCGATTCAAGCGCTTGCGGAAATGATCGCCTCGCTTCACGATAAGAACGGAAAGATCACCATCCCCGGATTTTATGATGACGTGCGGCCGCTTTCCAAGAAGGAACGAGATGCGTTCAAAAAACTCCCGTGGAGCGACACGAAGTACGCAAAACAATGGGGACTTAAACAACTCTACGGCGAAAAAGGATTTACCACGCTTGAGCGGCTCTGGGCACGACCAACTTTAGAGTGCAACGGCATTTGGGGCGGATACACGGGCGAGGGGGCGAAGACAGTGCTTCCCGCAAAAGCGTTCGCGAAAATTTCCATGAGGCTCGTTCCCGACCAAACCTCCGCCAAAGCCGCAAAACTGTTTGAAAAGCATTTGAAGAAAATCGCTCCCAGGACGATAGATATACAAGTGCGGGCACTGCACGGCGGCGAGCCGGCGATAACGCCGATTGAAAGTCCCGGTGTGCAGGCGGCGATTGCGGCACTGCAAAAAGGATTCGGCAAGAAGCCGTTATATCAGCGCGAGGGTGGCTCCATTCCGATCGTCGTTCAGTTCAAAAAACTGCTCGGACTCGATACGGTGCTGTTGGGCTTCGGCTTGCCGGATGAGAATGCCCATGCGCCCAACGAGTTCATCAATCTGGATAATTTCTTCGGCGGCATTCGCACCTCGGTTCATTTCTACAATGAACTGCCCAATTATTGGGGCAAGAAGGGGAAGTGATATAGTCCACAATTAGCCCATAGGAAAGCCCTGCAGTCGAAGCGGGGCTTTCTTCTTTCAAGCCTCTTTGGTATCTTGTTTTTAAATAAAAACCGTGCGAATGTGACCGTCACCTTTAAGGTGACGGTCACATGGAAATAAATGTTGCTTTTGGAAAGCTTAACGGGCAAGTCGGTGACTCGCCCCTACAAAAATTTTGCATTTTTGCCTGCCCGACGTAGGCGGGCGTCTTAGCGTGAGTTGATGTTCCCATTAGAAATTTGAACTCAAAATATCAAAAAAACTTCTTAATGTCCTCCCAAGAATTTCTCTCTAAAATTCCGATTTTTGAAAAGCTCCCCGCTGCGGACCACGATGTTTTGCTGAAGCTTTGGCAATCGCGCACGGTGGAGGAGGGAGAGGTGTTATTTCGTATCGGTGAAAAGGGAAATTCGATGTTCGTTATTGAGGAAGGGAAGATTGAAATTACCGTTCCGATTGAGGGTCAAGCTAAGAAAGAAACGAGAGTGTCGGTGTTGCACGAGGGAGAGTTTGTCGGCGAGCTTTCCTTGATTGACGGATTACCAAGAACCGCTACCGCAACGGCTATGGAGCCGTGCAAGCTCATGGAAATGAAGCGCGAGGATTTCATTAAGTTTCTCATGGAACGCCCTGCGGTTTCTATTTCAATGGTGAGCGAGATCGGCAAACGGTTGCGCTCCACCAACGAGCTTGTGATGTCGCTGGCATCGAAGAACGTCAACGTGGAGATGGAGGAACAGCTCAAGTTTGGCGACCGTCTTGCGGATAAAATTGCCGAGTTCGGAGGCAGTTGGTTATTCATTATCATATTTTTTGTTTTTATTGGGGCGTGGGCTTTGTTGAACACCGCCCAGCTTTGGTTCAAGCCGTTCGATGAGTATCCGTTTATTTTTCTTAATCTCATGCTTTCCACCATTGCCGCTCTTCAAGCGCCGATTATTATGATGAGCCAAAACCGCGCGCAGAAAAAAGACCGCTTGCAAGCAGAGTTGGATTACAAAGTCAATTTGAAATCCGAGCTTATGCTTCAACAGCTTCACGCCAAGCTCGATGATATTCGCGCGACGGAAATTCATCATATGCATGAGGCGTTGCAGGAAAAGCTTTCGGCATCAAAGAGGCAGTCGAAAGAAAAAGTGAAACGTAAGACGGGAAATGTGAGACGGAAGACGTGAGAAGTGAGATGTGAGAAGTAAGAAGTCAGACGTGGGACAAAAGACGGGGTTCAAAATCTTTTATGAAAATTTATACAAAAACCGGCGATGAAGGCGAAACATCTCTCTTTGGCGGGCAGCGTGTTCCCAAAGAATCACTCCGCATAGAAACATACGGAACGGTTGATGAATTAAACTCGGTCGTTGGTATTGCGCGATCACTGAAGCCGCACAAAGAAGTTGATGCGATCCTTGAGCGCATACAAAACGATCTCTTCGTGCTTGGCGCCGACCTTGCTGCTCCACTGACCAAAACCTCCGATAAAATTGCTCGCATCCAGCAATCTCATGTGGATGATCTCGAACGTTTTATTGATTCGCTTGAGCCGAAACTTCAACCGCTGAAGGTATTTATTTTGCCGGGCGGCTCAGCGGTGGCGGCGCATCTCCATTTCGCGCGCACTGTTTGTAGGCGAGCGGAACGGTTAACGACAGGGCTTTCTCGTGAGGAAACAATAGGCACCGCGCCGCTCGCGTACCTTAATCGTCTCTCGGACTTGCTCTTTGTTCTCGCCCGTTATGCAAATTATTTGGATGGTGTCGCTGAAACGCAGTGGAAATAATCTCAAGAGAAAACATTACACAGAGTTCACAGAGAAGTCACAGAGCTACACAGAGGATAAATATAAGTTTTGAATGACTATTGGAACATTACGATCTATTTCTAAAGCATAACGGCGAGATCAAACCTTACGAAAGTTCTAAAGCTTTTTTGTTTACTTTTTAAAAACTGATTATGAGTTGTTTTGCTCTGTGGTTCTTTGTGTCTCCTCTGTGTTCTCTGCGTAACGCGTTTAGTTCCTAATTTAAAATGACCTCATCCCAAGTTCTTCAACGGTTAAAATCTCTCGAAAACCCTAAAGCTGTATTAACGATGGCGCACTTTGCGGTGACCGCTAAGAAGGCGTATGGAATTTCAGCGCCGGTGTTGAGACAACTTGCGAAGGAAATCGGTAAAAATCAGCAGCTTTCGTTGGAGCTTTGGTCCTCGGAAATTTTGGATGCACGCATGGTCGCTTGTCTTGTCGGTGACCCGAAGCAAGTGACAGAGCGTCAAATGGAAGCATGGGTGAAGGAGTTCGACTCGTGGGCTATTTGTGATTGTTGCTGCAGTGTTCTCTTCGACAAAACTCCTTTTGCATATCGCAAAACAATGGCATGGTGCAAAAAGAAGGAAGAGTTCGTCAAGCGCGCGGGCTATGTGATGATGGCTGTGCTTGCCGTCCATGATAAAAAGGCAAGCGATGAGCAGTTCATAAAGATGTTTCCTGCGATAAAAAAAGGCGCGACCGATGAGAGAAATTTTGTCAAAAAAGCCGTTAATTGGGCGCTCCGGCAGATCGGCAAGCGGAATAAGAATCTCAATACGCTTGCTCTTAAAGTGGGAGAGGAAATTCGGAGGATGGATTCTCCCGCGGCACGATGGATTGCCGCAGATGCCTTACGAGAGCTGCGAAGTGCAAGCGTGCAAAAGCGTGTGAAAAAGCGATAACGAATTGACGCTTGCAATTTCAGCCCAAGTTATCTATACTCAAGTAGATACCAGCCTCAAGGTTTCCGCTACTATTCGTTGTGTTCACTTTCATTGAACATTTCGTTGAAAGGAGAGAAGCATGAACGACGAAAATCTGCAAGAGGAATTTTCTATGATGTATGAGGAAAATTCCAAGCCTACGAGGAGCCTCGACTCTTCCACCTTTCAAATGCCAATTAAGAACCTTCGGATTCGGAAACCGATTGCCGTTTCACCAACCCAGACTGTTGCAGAAGCAGTGAAAATCATGCAGGAGAAGCGTTTAGGATGCGTTGTCGTTACCGAAAAAGAAAAATTGGTAGGTATCTTCACCGAACGCGATGTTCTGATGAAAATTATCGGCAAAAAGGACCCCGCTTCGGTAAAAGTGCAAGAAGTGATGACTTCGAAACCCGAATCATTCCAACCCGATGACAGTATCGCGTTTATTTTGAATGCGATGCACGTTGGCGGATATCGCCACGTGCCCATAGTGGATGAACAAGGGAAGCCGCTCGCTGTCGCTTCCGTGAAAGATATTGTGGGGTTTATTCTTGACCATTTCGCCGAGGATGTCCTCAATCTTCCCCCCGAACCGATGCGTAAAACGGAGCAACGCGAAGGCGCATAACGAACATTATTGTTTCAAACATTGCTGTGTCCAGAGTCAATTCTCACAAATGGAGTTGTTAAAAATAAGACCGTTCACATGCGCCGCAACGGCGGTTTAATTTTTTAGACTTTACGAGATGCAGGACCCCGCTCCATCGCTACGATGTTTGTTTCTCATAAATTGCTTTTTGTTACACAGTATTGTTTGAATTTCCACTACACTTTTCTTGACAATCGGACAAGTTCTCTTTATATTTGTTGGCATTTAAAGTAGGATTTTCTGCATTAATTCTGAGGCTTTGGAAAATTCCATGCTCACTGAATTTGGTAATGTCCTCGTCTTCCTCATCATCGGCGCGATATTCGTCGCCGGTGGAATGATTGCATCGTGGATTCTTCGTCCCCATCGTCCGTATCCTGAAAAACTTGCCTCGTACGAATGCGGCGAAGAACCGGTCGGCGATGCATGGGTGAAATTCAACATTCGCTTTTATGTGGTTGCACTCATCTTTCTAATCTTTGATGTGGAGGTTGTATTTCTTTTCCCGTGGGCCCTTGTGTATCGTCAACTTGGGCTTTTTGCTTTTCTGGAGATGGCGGTGTTTCTTGTCATTCTTCTTATCGGGTTCGCGTACGTGTGGGTGAAGGGCGATTTGGATTGGGATAAGCCGAAGCCGGAAATCCCGAAGATTGAACGCAGACCGTCTGCCATGCGTGCGTCTGTAAAGCCACAGGTTGAAAGCGTAACTGTTTGATCATACATTAAATTTTTGAAAAGTACACGATGGGTTTATTAGATCAGCCGTTTGACAATAGCAATGTCTTCATCACCTCGCTTGACAAGTTGTTGAATTGGGCAAGGCTTTCATCGCTGTATCAGATGCAATTCGGACTTGCATGCTGCGCGATCGAGATGATGGCGGCTTCGGCGTCAAATTTCGATATTATGCGGTTCGGTGTTATTCCGCGTGCAACACCCCGGCAAGCGGATGTCATGATTGTTGCCGGCACAGTGACGTTGAAGATGGCATCGCGCATCAAACGGTTGTATGATCAAATGGCGGAGCCGCGCTACGTTCTTTCTATGGGAAGTTGCTCCAATTGCGGCGGTCCGTATTGGGAACACGGCTATCACGTCCTCAAAGGCGTGGATCGTGTCATTCCTGTGGATGTGTATATCCCCGGTTGTCCGCCCCGCCCTGAAGCGTTGCTGGAAGGTTTGATCAAGCTTCAGGAAAAAGTGCGAAGAGAAAGCATCGCAAAAAAATCGGCGTAAGTATCGGATGAGCCGCGCTAGCAAAATTCTTATGGCTGGAGAAAATCTTGACTAAATACGAAGTGATTATATACTGGAGTAAGGACGACGAGGCCTTTGTTGCGGAAGTTCCGGAACTTCCTGGTTGTGCGACTGATGGAAAGACATATAAAGAAGCCTTGGAAAACGTTGAAATCGTAATCCAGAAATGGATTGAAACTACTAAAGACTTGGGTCGCGCAATCCCGAAACCAAAAGGTCGCTTGTCCTTTGCTTAACAATTTAACGTGCGATGACTGCTGAAGAAATATACAACAATCTAAGAGCTAAATTCACAGAGGCAATTCTCGAGGCAAAGCTCGATGCGCTTCAGCCGTGGATTTTAGTTGCTCCGAATAAGACAAAAGAAATTGCGGCGTTTCTCCATGATGAGGCGATGCTTCGTTTTGACTTTCTTATGTGTTTAAGCGGCATTGATTACAACGATGGCAAGCTCGGTGTTGTGTATCATTTGTCCTCGATGGAGCACAAGCATAAGATTGTTTTGAAAGCCTATTGCACGAAAGAGAACCCCCACGTTCAATCGGTAAGCTCGATTTGGGGGACGGCCAACTGGCACGAGCGCGAAGCGTTCGACCTGTATGGAGTCGTATTTGATGAGCACCCCGACCTTCGCCGCATCCTTCTTCCGTATGATTGGGAAGGTCACCCGTTACGCAAAGATTACAAAGTCCCGGAGTTCTACAACGGGATGAAAGTTCCTTACTAACGCCCGTTGATACTTCCGCATGATAGAAACCAGATCTCTCCCAACTGATTACGTATTCAAACCCGGCGAAATTAAAACTTCCAGTGGTAAGACGCTTCGTACCGATGAAATGATCATCAACATGGGTCCGCAGCATCCTTCCACG
>JACQBK010000001.1 GCA_016194505.1 Ignavibacteriales bacterium
GTGGGCGCTTCAAACGGCTGCGTATGAAGGATTTAGGAGTATTATGCTCGTCGGTCGGGCTAATTCAGCGCGATATTACATTGATGGTGTTCGTGCAATTCCAGAAATTTATTCGGTTCACGTTTTTGATCGTAAGGGAAACGAACGCTTCCTTAATCCGAAGCCGCGCAAGCGAGAAGAGTTAGCCGCGATTATTGCAGCAAAAGAAAAAAAACCGATGGAATTTTTAGAGACTGTTGCCGGCGAGCAGTTTATGGTGCGGTTATCGCCTATTGCAAATGAGGTTCGTTGTTACACCTGTCATGGTAAGAATCATGATTTGCGGGCCGTGGTAGAAGTATCCGGTTCAATGAAATCCATCAACGATCAGATTCAACAGCGCAAGATAGCTTCTCTCGGTGCGGCAGTTGTAACCATTTTGCTCGTTTGGATGGTCATTCGTTTGTTTATGAACTCTGTTGTGGTCAAGCCTGTTCAAATCATTGAAGGGGTTGCTTCGCGGGTTGGCAAAGGGGATTTTTCCGCTCATGCAAATGTTGCATCGAGCGATGAGATTGGTACGCTCGCGTTGCGTATTAACGACATGGTGCAGGGCTTGCGGGAGCGATTTCATTTGCAAAAATTTGTCTCCCAGCAAACGGTGAATGCCATCAAGCAGGCTGATAATAGCGGTGTCCGACTTGGAGGAGAACGAAAAATCGCCACGGTTTTCTTTTCCGATATTAGAGGGTTTACGGCATATTCTGAAAAAGTTGATCCCGAGCGTGTTGTAACGATGCTTAATTTTTACCTTGCCCTGCAATCTGCCATTATAAAAAAATATGGCGGGGATATTGATAAATTTGTCGGCGATGAGTTGATTGCTGTGTTTGAGGGCGAAACCATGGTCGAACGGGCAGTGAAAGCGGCGGTGGAAATTCAAGGGGTAGCTAAAAATTCTCCCGATATTGCAGATAAAGATATTATTAATATCGGCATTGGCATCAATACAGGGGAGATGGTGGTGGGGGCGATGGGCAGCCCTGAGCGAATGGATTACACCGTCATTGGTGATAACGTGAATCTCGGCGCCCGGTTGTGCAGCGCGGCGCAGGGGGGACAAATTTTAATTTCCGACGCCTCGCATGAATATGTAATAAATCACAAAGAATTTGAATTAAAGCAATTAGAATCCATTATGGTGAAGGGAAAGGAAAAGCCGGTTACGATTTACGAGGTTCGATGGAGTAATAAATCAACATGAATTGGCTTTAGAACAAGGTATGCTGAAGAACAACAGTGAACAAATCGGACAACGAAGCGAGGTTCTGTACATTCTATGATGAATCAACGAAGGCTGTATCGTACCATCGAAAGTTTTGCATCCCAACATTTCAAGACTGATAAAGAGCTTCTCAAGCATGTCGTTAACGAAATCGTTAAGGATGAAAATATTGATATTAAAGGCGGGCGAATTTGGCAGTTCGAGTCCTCAACGGATTCGTATCGCCTTATCCACCAAATAGGAGCTATTGATAAGCTCGATGCGGGGTATCGCATTCAACTTTCAGCGTATCCCTTATTCTATAGATTGGCAGAACATCGGTCTCTTATTGCAAACGAGACCGACAAGTATCTCAGGAAAAAGGGGATCATTAAATATTCCGCAACGGGTGTGGGTGAGAAAATTGAAACAAAAAAAGGTCCTGTTCCGCAATATGTTCTTGCCTTTAATTCGGACTTAATGGAAGCGTCCTTGCTTTCGGATTTAAATATCATCAGTCTCGCGGTAAGCTCGTTGTTAAGCGGGAAGAAAATTGAACAAAAAGCGCACCTTCTCGAAAAAGATTTAGATAAAGCGCGGGAAATTCAGCAAAGCATCCTGCCGCAACATGCGTTACGGTTCCATCATTATGATTTGTACGGGGTTTCCATCCCTGACCGGGTTGTGGGAGGCGATTTTTTTGATTACCTTTTTGCAGATGGCGAGCAAGACCGCTTGAGCATCATTATTGGCGATGCGGCAAGCAAAGGTTTTCGCGCCGCCGCTCAGGCATTGTACATCGTCGGTGCGTTGCGGATGGGCATTTCGTTTCATACGAAAATCAGTTTGCTCATGTCGCGTGTCAATAAGCTTCTCAACAAAACGTTTTCGGAAGAACAATTTGTCACAATGTTTTACGCTGAGTTATCAAACGACCAAAAAGGGTTGATGCTGTATGCCAACGCGGGTCATAATGCGCCGATTGTATACCGCGCGAAAGAAAAGCAGGTTGAAATGCTCGACGCGACCGGGCAAATCTTGGGTCCATTTCCCCAGGGAACGTACCGGGTCGAAAATACCCGTATGAACAACGGGGATGTGGCTGTGCTGTACACCGATGGCATTACCGAAGCGAATAACAGCATGAACGAACCGTACGGTGAAAAACGTTTAGCAAGCTTGGTGGCAGAATTGCATACCTTTAGCGCACAGGATATTTGCAGACACATACTTGATGACGTTTATCGTTTCTCCTCCGGAACGGATGATTCTGACGATAGAACCGTTGTCGTTATCAAGCGAGTTAATTGAATGCGTGCACAGCTCATACAGTCCGTATAATCACAAGGAGTGGTACCTATGGAACAAAAACGCATTGGCGTTGTTACTGCTGTCACCAGCGGTACATTAACGGTTATTGTTGATTTGGCGATTACATCGCTGATCAAAGAATTGAACGGAAAGATGTATTACATCGGGCAGATTGGGACCTACGTCTTGATACCGGTGGGCAAGTTGATTATCGTAGCGATGGTCTCCGAGTTCAAGAAGATTGATATTTCGGAAAACGGCAAGCCTGCGCAACGCTGTATCATGGAATTGAACCTTGTCGGAACGGTGAAAGCCGGTCGCTATGAACGCGGCGTATCCATCATCCCTCCGGTTGATTCCGTCGTGTATTTGGCAGAAGATAATGACCTGACCGCGGTGTTCTCCATCTTCCGCAAGTTTGGGTTTTCCGTCGGACAGCTTTCGTTGTTTGAAAAAGAGCGTGCTTATCTTGATCCCAATAAATTTTTTGGAAAACATCTCGCCGTGTTGGGATCCAGCGGCGCGGGAAAATCGTGCACGGTTGCTTCCATTTTGCAAAAGGTAGCGTCGTTTCCCGATACGAATATTGTTATTCTCGATATTCACAATGAATACAGCAATGCCTTTCCGGATACGAGCCAGCATTTAAACATCGCCGAGCTTGAGCTTCCGTTTTGGCTTATGAACTTGGCGGAGTTGCAGGAAACATTTATTGACGACCGCGATGAAAATGCGTCGAGCCAGTTGACGGTATTCAAAGACCTTATCGTGCAATCCAAAAAAGGAAAAAACCCTCAGCTTGCAGAAGTCATTACTGTTGATACGCCCGTGCATTTCGATCTGAGCGAAGTGAGGGCAAAAATGGCGTATCTCGACACGGAAAAAATATCCGGTATCGGAGCGGGCGGATCGAAAGAGGGACCGTTCTATGGCAAGTTCGCTCGCTTTCTGGTGCGCTTGGATAGCAGGCTGAACGATCCGCGGTACGCGTTTATGTTCAAGCCGAAAGTATACATCCAATCCTCTTCCCTGAAAGATCTTTTGGGAAAAATATTCGGTTCGGATGGCAGTGCGCAAGTTACTATCATGGATATGAGCGGCGTGCCGTTCGATATCGTCAACACCATCGTCTCATTGCTTGCACGCTTGACGTTTGATTTTAATTTCTGGAATCCCCATCGCAGAGATTTCCCTGTCTTACTGGTGTTCGAAGAAGCGCACAATTATTTGCCCAGCGGTGGAGGTGCGGTGAGTGCGGCGCGGCGAACTGTCGAGCGTATTGCCAAAGAGGGTAGAAAATATGGCGTAAGTTGTATGGTGGTGAGCCAGCGTCCGGCAGAAGTTTCGGAAACGATCCTTTCTCAGTGTAACAACTTTGTTATTCTCCGTTTAACCAATCCTGTTGACCAAAACTATGTTCGGAAGCTGATGTCCGATACATTTGCAGGTCTCATTGATACTCTTCCTTCGTTGCGCCAAGGCGAAGCGTTGATCGTGGGGGAAGCGATCCCGATGCCGTTGCGCGTTCAGATTGATTTTCCTGACCCTGAACCGAACAGCTCCGATATAAAGTTTTTCGATAAGTGGAAGCAAAGTGACGTCAAAACTAATGTTCCGGATGTCGTTGACCACTGGTGGAAGCAGGAGCGGTTGTAAGCCAACTTTTTTAAAAATATTTCGACTTTTACTACCTTTCGGGAACAAAAAGTACCTCGTATCTGTTCTAATACCGCAGCTCACCAACCTTCCGAAGGTTTAGAACCATCGGAAGGTTGTCTTTAATTCTTTACGGAAGGATTTCGTTATGCTCATTAAAAGAAAAGAGGATATTGCCTCATCGGAAATCACGCCCGAATCGCTTTACTTTAATCGGCGGGAATTTATACGAGCAGCTTCCGCGTTTGGAGTGGGGTTGGCGGCGAGATCAATATTTCCTGAATCGCTGATGGCACAAGATAAGTGGCCCAAAGGAAAGAAGGGCCCTTATGACACGGATGAGGAGGTAAATTCGTACAAGGATATAACCACCTACAATAATTTTTATGAGTTCGGGACGGATAAATCCGATCCCTCCCAAAACTCCGGCAGATTTAAGCCGAAGCCGTGGACTGTCAAAGTAGAAGGTGAAGTTAAAAAACCTGCAACGTACAATCTCGAAGATTTCATCAAGCCTTACAAACTTGAAGATAGAATTTATCGAATGCGTTGTGTTGAAGGATGGTCGCTGGTAATTCCCTGGCGCGGCATTCCCCTTGCGGATGTCATTAAAAAGCTTGAGCCGACTTCCAAAGCGAAATACGTTGCATTCGAAACCATTTTTAGACCGGACGAAATGGAGGGGCAGCGCCGACCCTATCTCAATTGGCCCTATGTCGAAGGGTTACGCATGGATGAGGCGATGAATCCTTTAACGTTTCTTGCCGTTGGGTTGTATGGTAAAGAGTTGCCGAATCAAAACGGCGCTCCGATACGGCTTGTTACTCCGTGGAAATACGGTTTCAAAGGGATAAAATCAATTGTCAAAATTAGATTTGTCGAAAAAGAGCCTCCCACGACATGGAATATTTCTGCTCCTAACGAATACGGTTTCTATTCCAATGTCAATCCGGACGTTGACCACCCGCGCTGGAGCCAAAAAACCGAGCGGCGCATTGGCGAATTCTTAAAACGGAAGACTCTTATGTTCAACGGCTATGCCGAGCAAGTCGCTTCCATGTATGCCGGTATGGATTTAAAGAAAAATTATTAGGATAACCTATCGTGACTCGCTCGCAGTTGATCAAATGGGTCTATAAGCCCATCGTATTTATAGTGTGTCTTGGACCGCTTGCTTGGCTTTCGTGGAATGCGCTCAATGATAATCTTAGCGCAAATCCTATAGATGATATAACGAAAGAAACTGGAATATGGACGCTCCGCTTTTTGATGATAACGCTTACCGTTACGCCTCTGCGTAAGATAAGCGGATGGTCTCAGCTTTCGCGGTTCAGGAGAATGGTTGGCTTGTATGCTTTTTTCTATGGATGCTTGCACTTTACGACGTATATTTACCTTGATAAGTTTTTTGATCTCGATGAGATTCTGAAAGATATAGCTAAACGTCCGTTCATTACCATAGGTTTTGCCGCGTTCTCGATTATGGTTCCGCTTGCAATCACCTCAACGGACAGAATTACAAAATGGGTCGGCGGTAAACGATGGCAGATTCTTCACCGGCTTGTGTATGTTTCGGCGATATGCGGTGTCATTCATTATCTCTGGCTCGTGAAAGCCGATACTCGTCGCCCCCTGACATACGGAGCGATACTTGCAGTTCTGTTGGGTTATCGCCTGTGGGATTACCTCAGACCCCGCATTGCTCGAGCACGTGCTTTTTCAAGAGAAACTTCCATTTTGGATTCTTCCCAAAAAGATATGCCCACCGTTTAGGCTTTTCTCGAATTCTTTCCTTATGTTTGTTCATTGCAAAGAGTTTTTTATCCTTACCCTAGTAAGCTTTTCATGAACCCGTCTTTTTCACAAGTTAAAACTTTGCTTTCTCTTTTTTGGTTGAGCCTATTGTTTGTTAAGTTCGTGCATTGCGAACAGCAAGAGCAAAACGATATTCGATCTTTGATGGAGAAGGGAAAATCATACTACGAACAAGCAACAGTCGCGGGCGATGAAGTCGCCGCGGAAAAAGCATACGAATGCTTTGATAAGGCATTTTCGCTCGATTCGACCAACGCTGTTGCACTTGTGTATCGTGGAGCTGTTACCATACAGCGCGCGCAATTCACATGGTGGTTACCGACAAAATTTAGCAGGGTCAAGCAGGGCGGCCATGATATGGATTGGGCTGTTTCCATGGCGCCACATGATATGAACATCCGGCTTATGCGCGCTATGACGAGCCTTACACTATCGGGGATTTTCAGCAAGCTTCGCACAGCGATCGAGGATTTCGATGTTCTCCTCGCCAATCCGGAATTGCCAAAGCAAGCATTCGAGTTGCAATCGGCAATGTATTATTATGCAGGGTTAGCATACCGGCGGGATGACCAAGTAGGAAAAGCGAAATCGTGTTTCCAAAAAGCAGTGTTTATTTTACCGGGGTCGGAGATCGCCGAGAAAGCGAAGGAGGAACTGAAAGAGTTGAAATAAAGAGGAAAACTGTTTAATCCACAAAGGACACGAAGAAAGACAAAATGAAAAATCTTTTCTTAGTGTTCTTCGTGGATAAATGTTTTACACCGCCGCAATGACTCTCCGTAACCTCCGCTCCACCTCTTCTGCTATTGGCTCCATGTTTTGATTTTCTAAAACTTTCACCATGAGCATTGGGTCAAAAGCAGAAACCACCACCGTATCACCCTTCTCGTACACAATGACATTGCAGGGAAGAAGAAGCCCTATCTGTTCTTCAACCTGCAACGCTTGATACGCAAACGGCGGATTGCACGCCCCAAGAATACTATATCTCGTAAAATCCACGTTCAGCTTTTTCTTTAACGTATCTTTCACATCAATGGTGGTGAGGATGCCAAAGCCTTCCTTTTTCAGCTCATCCGTTACTTTTTCGATAGCTTGTTCGTAGGTCAGCGAAACTGTTTTAGAAAATCCATAATTCATGAGGTGTTCCTTTTGAGATTAATGCCGGTTTTGAAAATTCCATTCAGCGATGCCGCCTTTAAGGCTTGCAGTAGAAAATTTTTGCTTTCTAAGCTTCGCCGCCGCTGAAAGGCTTCTCCTGCCGGTAGCGCAGTAACAAACGATTTCTTTGGATTTGTATTTGTTGAGTTCATCCAGCTTGCGGCTTAGTTCATGGAGAGGAATATGGATCGAGCCTTTGATAGTTCCGCTCATCCGTTCTTGATTGGTGCGAACATCAAGCAAGACGATGTCACTTGTTTCTTTCAACTTCTGTTGCAGCTCAGTGGGACTATATTGCGGGATGGATCTGTTGATGAGCAATTTTCTTACATACAAGAGAATGATAACCGCTATGAAACCGTACCATAGTGTTTGTTCTGTCACTCAGGTTTCTCCTTCACAACGGGAAATTTCTCCGTGTTCCATTGAATCATGCCGCCTTCCATATTAAAGACGTTAAACCCCTGTGCGTCGAGAAATTTTGTTGCGGTGCCGCTGCGATTTCCAGAGCGGCAATAGGCGATGATTGTTTTGTGTTTGTATGGTGCTAATTCTTTTACGCGCGCTTCCAGCTCTTGGACGGGAATGAGGATTGCGTCCTTCAAGTGCCCGCTCTCGTTGCGCCACTCTATCGGGGTACGAACGTCCAACAAAACGACTGAGGAATCTTTTTCGATCATTTCGCGTACTTGAGTAACTGTCATGTTTTTTGAAGGAGGGGTTTGTTGTATCATGGCTATAGTGAATGCGGCAGTGAGCGATACAATAGCTGCTATCGCGATTTTATTCGTTCTATTTTCCTTTCGTGCATTAGTTTACGCTACATGCCCCGCCGCAGCATCCGCCAGATGACTCACAGGACGCTGAAGAAGAGAAGTCAGTACTAGAGCTTCCTGCTATAGCAATACTTGGCGCGGACATCAGCTTTTTATGTTGAGCGGAACTGCAGGAAGGGCAAACTACATCTTCAACAATCTCTCGGACTTTATGATAGACATCGTATGTTTTTCCACATTCCGAACATCGGTAATCAAAAATTGGCATGAGTGCTCCTCAAAATATGAAAAATTTAAAATGATTCTTTCTGACTAGGGTTGTACAATTAGATGCAGTGACTCAGAAAAAGATTCAAATCAATTCCAAATGTGGTGGAAAAAAGTTATTGTGGCAAAGGTATGGGGTCGCCATGTTCTAATGCCGAAGCCAGCCATGCTTCTTGAGCCTCCCGAAGGTTGTTGATTGCCTCATCTGGCGTGGAGCCATCACTTTGGCATCCTTTCAGAAGAGGAATAGTTGCCAAATACCCACCGCCTTCTTCTGTTGTCAGTGGTGTGAGTTCAATTTTATAAGAGAGCTTCATGAAATCTCGCAACGATGGTGCACGCGAGTTTTTCTTGCGGAGGCTTGCTTCATGAGTGTGAGAATTGGAGATTTTTTTCATTCCTGCTCCTTCAAAAATATTTTTAAGTATATAGCTTTGATTCTGTTTTGATGCACTGGAGCGATAAATTTTCGCCCTGTCCAGTTTCTAAAAACGTAATGACTCCCTTGTACATAGTCAAGAGAATAACCAAAATATTTAGCAACCTTTGAAAAGTTGGAAAGTGAAACCGGAGATTTTGAATGTTTTAATTTTCGTATTAACTCTTCTATTTTCATGGCAACACTTATACTTTCAACAACGACCGAAGCACAAACTGCAAAATGCCATCGTTTTTATAGTAATCCACTTCGTTCGGGGTATCAATACGGGAGATGGCGGTAAAACTTTTCGTGTTGCCGTTTGAATCGGTCGCTTTGACGGACATTGTTTGCCTTGGCTGCAAGCTTGCAGAAATACCCTCTATCGTATATGTTTCAAAACCCGTCAATCCCAAGGTTTTGTAATTCTGTCCTTCCTCAAATTGAAGCGGTAAAACGCCCATTCCTACTAAATTGCTCCTGTGAATGCGCTCAAAGCTTTCCGCAATGACTGCACGGACACCAAGGAGCATTGGTCCCTTTGCCGCCCAGTCCCGTGAAGAGCCGGAGCCGTATTCTTTTCCGGCAATAATAATAAGCGGCGTCCCTTCGGATTTATATTTCATTGCCGCATCAAAAATAAACACCGCCTCTTTGGAAGAAGGATGCATTGTCCAACCGCCTTCGGTTCCCGGTGCGAGGACATTCCGTAGCCGGACGTTGGCGAAGGTTCCCCGCATCATCACCTCATGATTTCCTCTCCGTGAACCATACGAGTTAAAATCTTTTTTCTCGACCCCGTGCTCCATTAAATATTTTCCAGCGGGACTATTAACCGCAATGGAGCCGGCGGGAGAAATATGATCAGTTGTAACAGAATCACCAAGAAGCGCAAGCACGCGTGCGTTTTTGATATCCCGACGAGGTTGCGGCTCTTTCGGCATGGTTTCAAAATAAGGTGCGGCTTTGATGTAGGTGGAGCCGTCTTCCCACACATAACTTGCTCCGGCCGGAACTGGTAGCTTGTTCCAACGCTCGTCGCCTCCAAATACATTTGAGTATTGTTTGTGGTACATCTCCGACTTTACACAGCGGTGAATTGTCTCTTCAATTTCTAGGGGTGAGGGCCAAATGTCTCTCAGATACACATGCTTGCCATCCTTGCCGGTACCGAGAGGTTCATTTTGAATATCAATATCCATTTTCCCTGCCAAAGCGTAAGCGACGACGAGCGGGGGAGAAGCGAGATAGTTTGCGCGAACATGTGGATTCACTCTTCCCTCGAAGTTGCGATTGCCTGAGAGCACGGAAACTGCTACAAGATCACGATCTTGAATTGCCTTAGCGATAGGTTCCGGCAACGGTCCGCTGTTGCCGATACACGTTGTGCATCCGTAACCAACGAGTTGGAAGCCAAGTGCATCGAGGGGTTTATTTAATCCCGACTCCTGTAAATAATCTGTGACGACTTTGGAACCGGGCGCGAGACTTGTTTTTACCCACGGCTGAGTTTTTAATCCTTTTTCCACCGCTTTCTTCGCTAGCAAACCCGCCGCAACCATAACGGACGGATTCGAGGTATTCGTGCAACTTGTAATAGCTGCTATAACCACCGAGCCGTGCATAAGATCGAACTGGTTTCCGTTTTTGCGGACGTTCACAGTCTTCAAGCAATGCTCGATGATGGATTGGTCGTTGCTTTGCTCGCCTTCGTTAGCCCACGCCGCGGCAGCTTCTTTGTTGATGACTGCGCCCTTCGCTTCGAGCATTTCAACCAAAGCGTTTCGGAAAGAACGTTTCGATTGTGTGAGCACGACACGGTCTTGTGGACGCTTCGGTCCGGCAAGGCTTGGCTCAACGGTGCTTAAATCAAGCTCAAGCGTATCGGAAAATTCCGGTTCCGGACTATCTGATGAGTGGAACAATCCTTGCTCTTTGCAATATGCCTCGACAAGAGCGACTTGCTCATCGCTTCTTCCGGTAAAACGTAAATAGTTCAGCGACTCTTTATCAACGGGGAAGAAGCCCATCGTAGCTCCATACTCTGGGGACATGTTCGCAATGGTTGCTCTATCTGCAAGGGAGAGTGAGGAGAGTCCTTTGCCGTAGAACTCAACAAACTTTCCAACGACGCCTTTCTTGCGAAGCATTTGTGTAACGGTCAAAACCAAATCAGTTGCGGTCGAGCCGGCGCGCAAAATGCCGTGTAACTTAAATCCCACCACCTGAGGAATCAACATCGAAATTGATTGACCCAACATCGCTGCCTCTGCCTCAATGCCCCCAACTCCCCAGCCAAGCACGCCAAGACCGTTGATCATGGTGGTGTGGGAGTCCGTTCCAACGAGCGTGTCCGGGTACGCGAGAGTTTCATCGTTCGATTCAGCCGTGAACACAGCTTTTGCGAGATATTCAAGATTGATCTGATGGACAATGCCCGTTCCCGGTGGAACGACCCGAAAATTCTTAAATGCTTGTTGGCCCCAGCGAAGGAAAGCATAACGCTCTTTGTTTCGTTCAAATTCAAATTGCACGTTGAGCATAAATGCTGCTTCGGTGCCATACTCATCCACTTGCACGGAGTGGTCTATCACAAGGTCAACGGGTTGCAGGGGATTGATGCGGTTGGGATTTCCTCCTGCTTTAATCATCGCATCGCGCATAACGGCAAGGTCAACCACACAAGGAACGCCGGTAAAATCCTGCAGTAATACTCGCGCGGGCATGAACGCAATTTCTTTGTCGGGGATCGCTTTTGCGTTCCAATGCACTAAAGCTTCGATGTCCTTTTTGCTGACAACACGCCCATCTTCTTGGCGCAGAAGGTTTTCGAGGAGGATTTTCAGGGAAATAGGCAGCCTCGAAATGCCTTGTGGGAAGTGTTTTTCTAACTGCTTAAGGGAAAAAATCGTGAAAGTTTTGCCGTTAACACTAAGTTTTGTCTTTGTTCTGTAGCTATTTTGTTGCTGCATATAATACTCCTCAATGCCTGTCAAGTAGTTATCGCATTAATCAATAGTACAATAAGGATATGTTTTATCAATATATAAAAAAAAGAGTAGAAAATCGCTATTGGGTAAAAGTGAGAGGGGAATTGCGTTCTAAAATGTCTGTAGGGGCGTTCAATTTCCCGAAGGGATCTGCCAAGGGCATCCCTTTGGGACCTTTGGGAGAACGCTCTTACAAAAAAGTACTTTTCGATTCCGTGACAGCTTGGTAAAACCCGAATAGACATCAATATTCCTATTGTTGCAAGCAAGTTTTTTTGTATATTACCATTATGCGCGATGTGACGAATAAAATCAAAACATTACGGACGGCGATTGCTAAAGCAACGCTGAAAGTCAGCCCTGCGACAATTCAGCTTATGCAGGAAAATAAAATTCCTAAGGGTGATCCGTTCCCCGTTGCGAAAGTAGCCGCAATCCAAGCCGCAAAAAATACCAGCCAAATTATTCCCTATTGCCATCCTCTTCCAATAGATTTTGTAGATTGCAGATTTGACGTTGGCAATGAGCTTATCGAGATCACGGTGGAAGTAAAAGCCGTGTACAAAACCGGCGTGGAGATGGAGGCGCTCACTGCCGCAGCGGTTGCCGCTCTGACGATTTATGATATGGCAAAGCAAGTTGACGAATCAATGGAGATTTTAGGGGTGCAACTTATTAGAAAGAAAGGAGGCAAGTCCGACTTTAAAGAAACGTTTGAACAGCCTCTGCGTGTCGCTGTGTTGGTGCTCTCGGATTCGATTGCCGCCGGAAAAAATGAAGACCTATCGGGCAAATTGATTGAAGAGAAGTTGAAATTGTTGGGTATGGAAATAGCCGAATATAAAATTCTCCCTGATGACCTTGAAGAAATAAAGAAGAATCTCATTCGCTATGCCGATGAGAACACATTAGATTTGGTCTTGACAACCGGTGGAACCGGCATAGGTCCCCGAGATGTTACACCAGAAGCCACTCTGCAAGTGATCGAGCGCGAGTTAGAAGGTGTGGTTGAATCGTTGCGCCAGTATGGTCAGGAGCGGACCCCGTTCTCCATGCTTTCGCGCGGCAAAGCAGGCATAAGAGGAAAGACAATTATTGTCAATCTCCCCGGCTCTCAGCAAGGCGTTTCGGATGCTCTCGATGTTTTATTCCCATCGCTTCTGCATGCGTTTAAAATGTTATGGGGCGGTGGACATTGAGGCTCTTGAGGAAGTTTGACTATTCGTTTTCAGGAGGGGCGTTTTGTTCTGCGCTGACTAAAGAACATGTGTGATGGGATTTCGGGGTCTATGAAAAAGTTTTTTGCGAAAACGGTGATGTTAGTCTTCCTTTTTTTATGTTGTTCATTTCAGTTTCTACCCGCTCAGCAAAATCCAGCATACGACAACCAGCATCGTAGATAATCTTGCATCCATGACACTCGATTTAATGAATACCATGGTTGTTGATTCCGTGCAGGCTGGCGGTGCACGTGTTTCTGTAACGCAGCAGACCTCGACAATCAATATTTCACTTAATCGTTCATATAATAGAGG
>JACQBK010000002.1 GCA_016194505.1 Ignavibacteriales bacterium
CAAACGACAAATCCCGCTTACGAGCTTCAACTGCCGTATGGAGTGTACACTGCAGCACGAATGAACGCCGAGCTTGGAACGACATACGATATCCACAAACTCGTCAACTGGTGCTTTGAGGTCGGTCCGCTTCGCCAATGGGGAGCGATTGTCGGGAAATGGGGAGAATATGATTGCAGTGGTCTGATTGGTGAGGTGAATGGCTCAAATGATTATGCTTTTGCAATGAACACGTTTGAGCAAATCGGTGCATTAGTGCCCCTTGCGCGCTACGATGAGCGTTTTGCGCGAGCGATCGGCAAATGGGTGTTAAATGCGGCAAATGCCTCACGGTTATTTTATTCTGGGTTCCTACCAGATCAGAATCAGGATAATCGAGCCTGGACGCTGGAGTACGACCCGCAATCTTCCATTGCCTATGAAGCGCTGCGTCAAATAAACTCTGGTCAAAGTCCGTACGGAACCGGTGATGCAATTCGAGGAGGGTGGGCAAAAACGAATCTCGCGCTCTATGGGTCATCCCACGTTGGAGTTTTAGGAGGCATTATTGACACAACGAACGTGGAAGGAATCCTCAAGCTTGATCTCCTTGCGACTGATTATTTTCATGCATCGGCGTACCCCACATATCTTTTTTACAATCCATATAGCGTAGAAAAAAGTGTGGAGCTTAAAGTCGGCGACGGATATCACGACATTTATGATGCTGTTTCAAACTCTTTTTTGCTGAGGAATGTAACAGGGAACACGTCCCTTCCAATCCCAGCCGAGGGCGCTGTTCTTATTGTGATAACACCAACAGGAGGAGCGATAACTTACAATCTCGATAAAATGTCGGTGAATGGAGTTGTCGTGGACTATCATCGTTCCAGTCAGGTCGTGCAAAATTATCCACCGCGTCTTAAAGGATTAGCTGCTGCACCGACTAAAATTCTTCTGGGTAAACTGGCGACGCTGTACGCAACTGCTGTTGACCGGGATGGCGATCCCATAACGTATTTTTGGAATACCACTCAAGGGGCAATCGTCGGGGCTGGCCAGGAAGTGGCTTGGGTTGCCCCCTACTCAACGGGCGCTTATTCGATATCGTGCTTAGTCACCGATGGTCGGGGAGGGTCCGATTCTGCTTCGGTGACGATCACTGTTGTTGACGTGATTCCTTCGACTCCTGTTATTACGAGCTTCTTTGCTCGTCCGGCAAAGATTGACCTTGGGGGAACTTCAAAACTAACCTGTGTCGCGTTTGATTCAAGCGGCGCGCAGTTACGATATCGGTGGAGTTCGATTGCTGGCTCGCTCAGCTCAGGCGATTCCGTCGTTCTGTGGACTGCCCCGCGAGCGGAGGGAAATTACTATATCAAGTGTATGGTAGAAAATCTTCAGGGAGGTCAAACGACGGATAGTGTTGCGGTTGTTGTCCGGGATTTTTCCAAATCGCAGACCGGCAATCTTGTCGCGTATTATGCGTTTAACGGTAATGCTAACGATATGAGCGGAAACAGCCACCACGCAACGGTCCAGAATGCAATACCGGTTTCGGACCGACAGGGAAAATCAAACAGTGCCTATTATTTTAACGGCAGCGATGCGTTCATGCAAGTTGCTAACCAAACTGACCTCAACTTTCAGAATGCAATCACTGTAAGTTTCTGGATGAGAATTGACGCCTTTTATGATCGTGAAGTATATCCGATCTCGCACGGCAATTGGGAAAATCGTTGGAAAGTTTCAATCACGAATCGTAAGTTGCGCTGGACGGTAAAGACCACCAACGGCATCAAAGATTTAGATTCAAAAACCGAGCTTGCAGCGAATACGTACTATCATGTCGTTGCCCTTTACAGTGGTTCTGACTTTGAAGTGTATCTAAATGGCGAGCTTGACGCGTTTTCATCCTGGTCGGGCATGATATTGCCAACGACGATTGACCTCACCATCGGGCAAGTGCTCCCAAACAATGCAGGTTATAATTTCATCGGTGTGCTTGACGAAATACGGATTTACAATTACGCCCTCTCTGTACCGGAAATAGTGAAGCTCTACGATGTTATTACGTCGGTGGAACAGCATGAAGGTGGCGCAGTGCCTACGGATCTCTCTCTTTTCCAGAATTTCCCAAACCCCTTTAACGGGCAGACCACGATTCGTTTTATCATCCCATCGGGAAGTGAAATGCAGCCCGTTTCGGTTCGCGTCTATGACGTTCTTGGAAGGGAAGTTGCCTCGTTGATTGAAGGTCCCTTGCCGCCGGGCATACGTACGGTACAGTGGGAATCAGGCTCACTTCCATCAGGGGTCTATTCTTATCGCCTCCGGCTTGGTGGACATATGCTCGTTAGGAAAATGATCGTATTGAAGTGAGATGTTCCCTAATATGTGGTGCGTGGAATCGGTGTATGAATTATGAAGAAAGAAAGGGTACACAAGTAGCGGAGTTATGAAAAAAATTGATCTTAACGGTTTATGGCGATTCAAAGCGATGAACAAGTATCGAACCCTTCCTGCAAACAAGAGAGATGTTATGCGGTGGATGACAGCCACGGTTCCTGGGACTGTTCACACCGATCTTTTGGCAAACGAGAAGATAGCCGATCCCTTTTATCGGATGAATGAGCTTGATGTTCAATGGGTTGATTCTCAACAATGGTTGTATCGCCGTGAGTTTGAAGTGACCGAGGACGTTCTGAAAGAAAACAAAATCGAGTTGGTTGCAGAAGGTCTGGACACCTATGCAGAGATTCGTTGTAATGGAACTCTCGTTGGGTCAACGGCTAATATGTTTGTCGAACATAGACTTAATATCAAAAAGGCTCTTCGTCTGGGCAGGAACGTCTTGGAGATCGTGTTCGATTCACCGGTCGTGAGATCGAAGGAACTTCAACGGCAGCATGGTGCCCTTCAAGTTGCTTTGGAGCCTCATCGAGTCTACGTTCGTAAGGCACAATATTCATTCAGTTGGGATTGGGGACCAAAACTTACTACTTCCGGGATTTGGCGATCCATTTCTCTCGAGGCGTATTCGCATCCTCGGTTAGTTAATCCGTTTATCAAAGTTCTGTCCATCAACAAGCGGGAAGCCGTGGTGTTGGTCTCGGTAGACATAGAAAACATGAGCCAAGGGCCGATTCAACTTACCACAATTATTTCCGGTGATGGGTGCGATATCAAACGCAGGCAAACAATAAGGAAGAACCGTATTGTTTTTCGTTTGCATATTGCGAACCCAAATCTCTGGTGGCCCAATGGTTACGGCAAACAGCCGATGTATAAGGCTCTCCTCACTCTCGAGGACTCAACAGATTCGGTCTCCTCGGTTGTAGTTCCGTTTGCTCTACGAACTGTAAAACTTGTGCAGGAACGGGATGATGAGGGAAAATCGTTCATTATCGAAATCAACGGCACGCACATCTTTTGTAAGGGAGCTGACTGGATTCCATCAGACAATTTTGTTCCGCGTATACCGTCAACAACGTACGAGCGATTGTTGACCATGGCAAAAGACGCACATATGAATATGATCCGCGTTTGGGGAGGAGGCATTTATGAGCAAAACGTTTTCTATGAGTTGTGTGACAGGCTCGGTTTGATGGTTTGGCAGGATTTCATGTTCGCATGCGGCGAATATCCGGAGCAACAGTGGTTTCTCCAACAAGTGCAAGATGAAGCAACGAAGGTCGTCAAACGGTTGCGGAACCATCCAAGTATTGTTCTTTGGTGCGGCAACAATGAGTGCGAGTGGCTGTTTTGCGTTGAAAATCCGACAAAAACACCGAACGATATGAATGGTGCTCCGATTTTCCGCGATATTCTTCCGGCAATCTGTAAAGAATTCGATGGCACACGGCCATACTGGCGCAGCTCACCATTTGGGAATGGATTCCCGAACGACGAGTCAAACGGCAACCACCATCAGTGGCAGGTGTGGAGTGCATGGAAAGACTTTAAAGATTACGAGGGAGTCAATGCGCGCTTTGTGACGGAATTCGGATTTCAGGCTCCAGCCCATAGAGCGACATTTGAAAAGATAACGCACCCAACTGACCGACAGGTGCAAAGTCCGGTGATGGAACATCACAATAAGCAGATCGAAGGGAACGAGAGGCTTTTCCGATTCCAGTCTGCCCATTACATTGTGGAAAAAGATTTTAATGATTTCATTTATAAAGGCCAATTGGTGCAAGCAGAAGCATTAAAAACTGCGGTGGAGCACTGGCGCCGTCGTAAATTCAAAACGGCCGGCGCAATTTTCTGGCAGCTGAATGATTGTTGGCCCGTCAGCAGTTGGTCGGTTGTTGATAGCGCGTTGCGACCCAAGGCGGCTTATTATTACGCAAAACGATTCTTTGCGCCGCTGCTTGTAAGTTTCAAGAAAAGCAATGATACAATCGAGGTGTGGGGGACAAACGACACGCTTTCTCGAATAGATGTGACTGTGGTGTTGGCGCTACAATCCTTCGATGGAAAGAAAGTCTGGTCGAAGCAAGTGCATAATTCTCTTGCGCGTAACTCTTCGGCACGGATTTTTCAAATGAAGGTGCCAGACGCAGATCCCGCAGGCGGATACTTACTTGCTCAAATGAAGACGGGGGAGACAATTGCTTCCGAGAATCGTTTCTTTTTTGTCGAACCTAAGCATTTTCGTCTCCCCAAACCGGAGATCCATGCAACTCTCTCGCAAGTCGCTGGGAACCAAGCGACTCTCACTATTCAATCAAAACAGTTCCTCAAAAATGTTTCTGTCGAATTTGATGAGTTAGATGTTGTGCTGGATGATAATTATTTTGACATGGACGCAAGAGGATCGAAGCATCTTGTTTTTATTTCTGAACATCGGTTGGCGGATTTGAAACGAAAGTTAACGATTCGACATTTGTAAGGACTATTATTTCATAGAATTACTCTAACATCCAAAGTTGACACACAATCACTGAGAAGGACTATGCAAAACCAAGAGATTGAGGTAAAACGTCATGCACTTTATATTGTACCGGAAAAATCGCGAGTGTTGATTCGACAGCACGTGATTGCGAACCCAGTCCGCGTGGAGAATATTTTAAAGAGGGTTAGAAGATTGTCTGAAGAGCAGGTCGAAAAGAGTTTAGCTTCTGTGCTGTCGGGCTTCAAACATCGTCACCGAGACATCGAAAGAGTTTTTGAGCGACACTGCGAGGGGGTTTGTTCGTCCTATCCCAACAAGGAAAACCTCTCGCCTGCTCGGCGGCTTTTGATCGGAGCATACTTTACATGTGAATATTCTCTGGAGGCAGCGGCGCTTTTTAACCCATCTATTGTGCCGCATCCCGATCAAAGTGCAATTCCGACAGGTGCGCTCCGGTTCATCATAAGTCTTCGTGCGACCGGCGAAGGACATATTTCTTCGATTGAGTTTCGCACCGGCGTGGTTAATAGTCAGGGTACGATTACGATTGATTCCTCCACTTCCCTTGCTTCAACACCCGACCTGAACCGCAATCCAACAATCAATAAAGCAGAGCTTTTATTGAAACTCAAGGGCAGGGGAGTTTTCAGCTCCTCTCTGCAGGCGATGATGCGACCACTTCGAAGAAACGTTACCTTAGAGCAACTACATGCAAGGGTTACGCACTATCGCAAGGGCCACAAAAAAAATGGAAACAAACAGAAACGTGAATTCGATGTGTTGGACGCCATTCTCAAATCCAATTACGAAGTTCGCTTTTCGGAAGAGTTGCAACTCTCGGAGCGAGTGATTTTCCCGTTTTCTACCGATGAAAGCAACGGGATGGAAGATGCACGCTTTGTCCGATTTGTTGACGACGAGGGGAAACCTACATATTATGCTACGTACACCGCATATAATGGACGCACAATTCTCCCTAAGCTTCTTGAAACGGAAGATTTCCTGACATTCCGTGTGAGGACACTGGCAGGCAAGGCGGTTGAAAACAAAGGGATGGCACTGTTCCCACGGAAAATCAGAGGGAAATATTTCATGATCTCTCGACAGGATGGTGAGAAGCTTTATATCATGGTATCAAGTACCATGCATCGTTGGAATGGACATCGTCAGCTTTTAGAACCGACTTTGCCCTGGGAATATGTGCAGATTGGTAATTGCGGTTCACCAATTGAAACGGAGCAAGGATGGATACTCCTGACTCATGGCGTAGGTCCAATGAGAAAATACTGCATTGGAGCTATATTGCTTGACAAGGACGATCCGTCAAAAGTGATTGGGCAGTTGCATGAACCGCTCATTGCTCCAAACGAAAACGAGCGGGAAGGTTATGTGCCAAACGTAGTGTACACCTGCGGGGCACTCCAGCATAATGGGATATTGATCATTCCTTACGCCATGTCTGATTACGCGACAAGTATTGCCAGCATTTCAGTTGATGAGCTAATAAGCAAAATGTGGTAAATGTTTTCCTGCATCTTTTCTTGGATACAAAAACAATCATGACGCGCCTCGCATGCTTACATGTATGCAAGTGGATTCAGCCAAAAACTTAGACATCTTTTCCGCGGTAGGTGGTAAGTACTTTCCTATTTTTCTCTCCAACCTGCTCAGCGTTGTTGGATCAACTCCTATCTGCCTCGCCAGTTCTTTTTGAGTTATTCCATGTGATTTTCGATATTGGATCACCCGTTCGCCCAGAGTTTTGGGTTCGTTAGGTATAGGATCATAGCCCAAAAACTCAATACCAAAAACTCAATAACTTTCGGCAACAAGTGGAGCATAGGGTTTGAATGATTTTTCTCCCAGTTAGTGATGGTGCATTCGTCCACTCCGAGGATTTGACTTACCGCTAGTTGGGTCAATTTGAGTCCCAGCCGCTTTGCTCTCAGATGGTCTCCAAGAGATGTTAGTTTTTTAGGATATTTTTGGGGGTTCGGCCGTGGAGCTAAAAGGGTGACGCCACCCGTACTTTGGCAACGCAGCCCTGTCCCTGCGGCAACTATGGGAATCCCCAGCAAGAATGTACCTGCAACCCGGCTCAAATTCAGAAGTATATGGGAAAGATTTCCGGACCGTTGTTGGATAGAATTGATATTCATGTCGAAGTGCCCGCAGTCAAATACAATGAGCTATCGTCGAAGAAGGTGGGGGAGTCGTCTGTAGAAATTCGAGAACGCGTAGTGGGAGCGCGGGAGGCACAACGAAGAAGATTTGCTCAGCGCAGAGGATTGTTTTCCAATGCCGATATGGAGTCAAAAGAGATCAAAGAATTTTGTCAGATAGACGGGGCGGGAGCTAATTTGCTAAAGACAGCGATGAACAAATTAGGACTTTCTGCACGAGCGTATGACCGTATCCTCAAAGTCGCTCGCACCATTGCCGACCTGGCAAACAGTGAGAATATCAAGCCTGAACACCTTGGAGAAGCGATTCAATACAGAAGCTTGGATAGAAATTTTTATGGGGTGTAGAACAGCTTTCGTCGTAGTAATCCTTGCCCTTCAAAAACAGGAGCCCAAAAGAAAAAGGCTCGGTGGCATTTCCCGAGCCTGTCTACACGTAGATTAACCAGTCCTACTTGCAGCACCGTGGATATTCAGGACAAGCGGGCGTTCCTCTCAAAGGGCAACTGTCATCGTTCGCCTGAGCGTTTGTACCGGAGAATGCGAGCGCACTCACACTTAATCCAAGTACGGTCAGAAGCAAGGCAAGTTTTCGCTTCATTGTTTCGTCACCTCCTTCGGAATAGATATGTTGAGACGTTTTACTGAGTTCAGTGAATTACGTAGCCAAGCAAGCTCATCAATGAGTTCTTTCAGGTCGAGTTTGGCAAATTCGGCCTTGAGAAATTGGAGTCGTTCCGCGTCGTCACAATCTCCAGGGCACAGTGCAAGACGTTCCACCAACACTTCAGCGAAATGCTTCTTCAGTTGGTCATCCAACACTCCGTAAATCACTTGATGAAGCGCCTTTTCTGCAGCCTTCAGTTGTACGTAAACCTCCTTCATGGGCCTGTCATCGGTAAGCATTTTTTCGATGCCACCTAACTGTCCTCTGATGTGATGGAGGCGTTTTACGATTTCCTTTTTCTCTCTTTCGCTGATTGACATAGGCTTCGTTTGACGTTACTGAAACCAATATAGATTCAGAAGGGGGTGTCTGTCAAGTTCAATGATTTGATGTAGGAATTTACATCCCCAAGGCAGCATTCGCCTTTGGGGTTCTTGATGTCGCAGGTGCAGTTGCCCGCCTTGACTTCTTTAGCAATTTGCAGCGATGCGGTTGAGTGTCCGCTCGTTGTGATTTCTTCCTTGATTCGAGCACGGGTCCAATTGAAGCAATAGCAAACGTTGCATCCTTGGAAAGCACTTTAACCGCAATATCGTCAATTGTAAAGGATGGGACATTCTCGTTAGAGAAATACACAACGTGACAATTCGAATCGGCACAGTAGTAGTATTGTACGTTCTGAATTGAGCCGACTTTCTCAGGCTTCAACAGATGTTCAAGCGTTCGCTTTTGAACTTTTCGTGAAGGCGTCTTCGAAATAGGACATTCCGCTTTTGGCGGCGCAGACGTTTTTTCCGTCACAAAGCAGCATTCATCGCTCTTCTTATGTTGGTCGGCAGCGATGACTTCAAGGGGTAATGTGCAGCAGGAATTCATGATTATTTTCCTTTCTTTATTGTTGCGGTGAATCCGTTTTCATTGACACGGTCAACAAACGCCGTGGGCTTCACGATCTTGGCGTCATATTCGAGCGTTGCTTTCCCATTTTCAAAATCAACTTTTGCCTTCCGAACTCCCTTCATACCTGCAAGTGACCCTTCCATACCGGCAGCACATGCTTTGCAATCCATCCCACTGATGTTCAGCGTAACTATGGCAGTCGAATCAACGGTCTTGTTGACGGCAGACTGTGGAGCAAACCCGAGGGATGGAAAACCGATTGCCAGTATTGTCAGTATTGTTGCGCTCCAGACACCAGTTTTCGCCAACTTGCCCGCGCCTTCAACCTTGCACGTTCCATCTTCGCATTTGATTTCCTGTTTTCTGTACGTGAAGTAAAACGCTAACCCGATGAGCGCAACTGTCAGCCCAATCAGATACGGCCGATAAGCCTCAAAGACGGAAAATGCAGCAACGCTACCGACTCCGAGAAACACAACGATCACCGGTCCTATGCAACAAAGTGATGCAATAACCGCGGCGATGACTCCGCCAACAGATGTTAGGGTTGTTTTTTCCATAGTTCAACTCCTTT